>DATEMM010000368.1:0-14471 GCA_035275605.1 Pyrinomonadaceae bacterium | reverse complement strand
AAAATCGTTTCCGAATTAACTGACATAACCTGAAAAAAGCTCGCTTTATGCCCCTCTCGGGGGTGGCAGACGAACTGGCACGCTCATTGCTCAAGTATCGGCGCGACCGCCGGGTGCTCTGTAGTAGAGGGTGGCGGGCTTAGGGGTTGCGGGAGCGATCTTTTCAAAGGGTAAAGAAGCTGTGGTCAAACGTGACACGGAATTCGGCGTCGTGCTCAACCAGAGCGTCGCGCTTCCGGCAGCGAACGTTCGCTAGCTTCTTCAAGGGATCGACAACTCTGTTGGGTTGTCGGTGCGGAGGGGGCCTGCTCGCGAAGGGGAGAGCGCGGGCAGGCTCCCAACAAAATCTAACGGGATCGGTCGCCCCTGTCATTACGTAAGTGAGCGACCGTCAAAGAGAGACCCGCTGTGAAGGGGAGAGCGCAGCGGGTTTCTCTTTGTATTTGAAGAGCGAGCGCGCCAAATAGTAGTGTCCTAATTCCAAATTAAAGCATTTACCAGCCTTAGCCCGAAATTATAAAGTCGCGCAACCGCATGCGTATCTCGTCGCGCACGCGGCGAAAGACGGCCAGCCGAGCCGCGTCATCACCTTTAGCCGCTGCCGGATCATCAAAGCTCCAATGGATGCGTCTGGTCTGGCCGGGAAAGACCGGACATCGCTCGTTCGCGTTATCGCAGACCGTTATCACATAATCGAACTCATGGCCTAAGAACTCGTCCACGGACTTGGACCGATGCCCCGAGATGTCGATCCCCAGCTCGCTCATCACCTCGATGGCCTGCGCTCTGACGTGGCTCGGCTCGACGCCCGCGCTCGCCACTTCAAATTTAGCGCCGCCGTCGTGCCGCAATAACCCTTCCGCCATCTGGCTGCGCGCCGAATTGCCCGTACAGAGGATTAAGACCCGCTCCTTATCGCTCATGCGTCTCTCTTTCATCATGAGGAATGATCACGTCTTTAGCTTCCTCCGGTAATGATGGGATGAGCCAGCGAAATAACAGAGTGGCAGCAGCCGCGCCGACAAGCTGCGCGAAGATGAAGGCAGGCGCATCAATGGGCCGGATGCCCGCGAATGTGTCACTGGCTGAACGTGCGAGCGTCACGGCCGGGTTGGCGAAAGAGGTAGAAGCTGTGAACCAATAGGCGGCAGTGATGTAGGCTGCGACGGCAAACGGCACAAGCTGTGAACGCAACCGCGCCGAGCCCCAGATGACCGCCAGCAAGCCAAACGTCGCAACGAACTCACTAAAAATCTGTGCGCCGCCTGCGCGGACGTGCCGCGAGGCAAAGAACAACGGCAACCCGAACATGACATGCGCGCCGGCCACGCCGGCAAATGCGCCGACAAGCTGTGCGCCGATGTAAGCAGGCACGTCGCGCCATGCAAGGCCGCCTTGCGTGGCATCGGCTAAGGTGACGGCCGGGTTAAAGTGTGCGCCGGAGATAGAGCCGAAGGTTAGGATCAAGGCGACGAGGGCCGCGCCGGTGGCAATGGTATTAGCCAATAAAGCTACGCCCACGTTACCACCAGCAAGCCGTTCGCCCATGATACCGGAGCCTACCACCGCTGCCAGCAACATGGCCGTGCCTATCGCTTCGGCCACTACGCGCCGGATAAGTCCGTATCTCGTCATAAGAGTGATGTAGTAAACGACTCACTTTACTATATGTCTCCTGAAATTAGGACACTACCCGCCAAATAACTTTATTGACGCTGTGCCGGTTTAGGCGTATCGTCGTGCCGTTGTCCAAGGGGTTTTCGGGCCAGAGTCTTTGCCGGTTTAACTCGCCCGGTCCCGCGCATCTCAACTCTCTGGCCACTCCGCGCTGTGGGCTTCACGACAGCGCCCCACTCTCTCACCCAATAAGGAGTAAAGAGACTATGGCAACAAAGAAGGGATCAAAATCCGGCGGCAAGAAGGCGGCGAAGAAGAAGAGTGCGAAGAAAGCCGCGAAGCTCATATTCCCACCCGCTCGCATCGCCTGCATACGCAAATGCCACGAGGCCTTTATCAAATGCCTCAGGGCGAATCCCACCAAATTCCGCGAATGCTTCAAGCGGTATCAAGTCTGCGTGCGCAGATGTCTTCTACTCAAGTAATCCTTTAACGCGGACACCATAGATTTGAGCAAGACAAAAAGAGAGCGGCACGCTTCAGGCAAACGCGCCGCTCTCTTTCTGTAAACCTTCCGGGAGCCCCTCTATCACACCCCTTATGCTGCTGACCTCCTGACGGCCAAGCTATTTAATAGTCACTTCGCTCTGTCTTTCCGTCCTGACGCGGTCCAGTTCCGGGTGCCTGTAGACGAGTCGCCCGGCCACGATCGTTGCGACCGCGGCCCCGCGCATCGTCCACCCGTCAAACGGCGTATTGCGGCTCCTGGACTTCGAGCGCGACACGTCGAACGTCCAACCGAGCTCCGGGTCAAGAATCGTCACGTCCCCCCAGGAGTTTTTCCGTAAAGTCCCGCGGTCCGTTAGGCCGAAGATTCGTGCCGGGTTAACCGAGCACAACTCGACAAGGCGTTCCAGGCTGATCGTCCCCTCGTGAACCAGGCGGTCTAGGGCGAGCCCGACGGCAGTCTCAAGACCCGTGATGCCGAACGGGGCCTGGTCGTACTCAAGCGCTTTCTCGTCGGCGTGGTGCGGGGCGTGGTCCGTGGCGATTGCATCGATCGTCCCGTCGCGCAAGCCTTCCAGAATAGCCGCGACGTGCTCGCGGCTGCGCAGCGGCGGATTCATCTTCGTATTCGTGTCGTAGCCTTCGACCGCCTCGTCCGTCAACGCCCAGTGGTGCGGGGTCACTTCGCAGGAGACGTTCACCCCTGCTTCCTTAGCTCGCCTCACGGCCTCGACTGCCCCGCGCGTCGAGACGTGTGCCAGATGCACGCGCGCGCCTGTTAATTCTGCGAGGGCACAGTCGCGCACGGCGTCCATCTCTTCGGCCGCGGCGGGCATGCCGCGCAATCCCAGCAGGAGCGACCAGCGCCCTTCGTGCATAGAGCCTCCAGCGGCGAGGCTTCGGTCTTCACAATGGTCAACCACCGTCAGGCCGAACCCGCGCGCATACTCCATAGCGCGGCGCATCATTCCGGCTGAAGGCACCGGACGGCCATCGTCCGAAACGGCGACAATCCCCGCCAGCTTCATCTCTCCCATTTCGGCCAGCTCCGTCCCCTGCGCCCCCTTCGTAATCGAGCCGACGGGAAAGACGTTTGCCAGCCGCGCCCGCTCCGCCTGCTCTATGATGAAGCGCGTGACGGCCGGATTGTCGTTGATGGGGTCCGTGTTCGGCATCGCGCAGACGCTTGTCCATCCGCCCGCTACGGCCGCGGCCGCGCCGCTCTGAATAGTCTCCTTGTATTCCTGCCCTGGCTCGCGCAGGTGCACGTGCATGTCTATAAATCCGGGGGCGACGACAAGGCCTGTGGCGTCGAAGACTTCCGCGCCTTCCGGCACACCCTCGCTCCTGTCCAGCAATCCGGCGACGCGGCCATCTTCGATCAGCAAATTCTTGCCGCTGTTCTGCCCCTGTGAAGGGTCAACCAGATAGCCGTTCGCAATCAGCAGTCTCATTCGTCAGTTCGTCCTCAAATCTTCCGCCCTTTTCTGAGCGTTCTCTGAGTTGTCCGTCATGTGCGCGCCACCGGCGAGCAGGTATAGCACGGCCATCCGCACCGCCAGGCCGTTCGAGACTTGATCCAGGATCAGCGAGCGGCTCCCGTCCGCGACGTCCGAAGCTATCTCGATGCCGCGATTCATTGGCCCAGGATGCATGACGATGGCGTCCGCCGCGGCGCGTTCGAGTCTCTTGAGGTTGAGCCCGTAATGCACTGCGTACTCGCGCATGGAAGGAAAGAAAGCGGCGTCCTGACGCTCGCGCTGGATGCGCAGGATCATCACTACGTCCGCGCCCTCAATCGCGTCTTCGAGATGGCGCTCGACGACGACGCCCTCGTCTACCAGCTCGCCGAACTCTTCGGGCACGAGTGTGCCGGGGCCTGCGATGCTGACGGTCGCGCCCAGCTTCGTCAGCAGGTGCATGTTCGAGCGCGCCACGCGCGAGTGCAGGAGGTCGCCGATGATGGCCACCTTGAGGCCGCTGATGCGCCCTTTTCGCTCGCGTATGGTCAAAGCGTCGAGCAGGGCCTGGCTCGGGTGTTCGTGCGAGCCGTCACCGGCATTGACGACGGCCGCGCGGCAAACGCGCGCGAGTTGTTGCGGGGCTCCGGCCGAGGAATGGCGGATGACTATGCAGTCCGGCGCCATCGCTTCCAGGTTCCGCGCCGTGTCCAGGAGCGTCTCGCCCTTGGTCACGCTCGACGTGGAGGCGCTGATGTTGATGGCGTCGGCCGAGAGGCGCTTGGCGGCGATTTCAAAGGAGGTGCGCGTGCGCGTCGAAGGCTCGAAGAAAAGATTGATGACCGTGCGGCCGCGCAGCGCCGGGACTTTCTTAATCTCGCGCCGCGAAATGTCGCGGAAGGATTCGGCCGTGTCCAGAATGTGCGTAATCTCCGCGGGCGAGAGTTCGCGTATCCCGAGCAAATCTTTTCGTCTGAAGCTGGCGCTCATCTGTTTCGACTTCCCCGAAACATTAAAAAAGCGGCCATCGCTGGCCGCCTTCAAGTAGCATCGCTCGCCGGTCGCTCCACAATGGCGACGCCCTCTTCCTCGTCAAAGTCCGTGAGCATGACTTTGATGATCTCGCTCTTTTTCGTCGGCACGACCTTGCCGATGTAGTCCGCCTGAATGGGCAACTCGCGGTGCTCCTTGCCGCGGTCAATCAAAACGGCCAGTTGGACGCGGCGCGGGCGGCCAAAATCTATCAACTGGTCGAGCGCGGCGCGAATCGTCCGCCCGGTGTAGAGCACATCGTCAATCAGGACGATGTTCCGGTTGTCTATGTCGCTGTGAAGCTCTGTGCGGTTGACCACAGGGTTCGCCCCGACGGTCGAGAGGTCGTCGCGGTAGAGCGTGATGTCCAGAATGCCTACGAGAGGGCGCGCACCTTCCAGGTCCGCAATCTTGTCGGCCATGCGCTCGGCCAGCGGGACTCCGCGCCGTCTTATGCCGACCAGGTAGAGGTCGTCCGCGCCGTGATTCTCCTCGACAATCTCGGAGGCCAGGCGTGAGAGAGCGCGGTTGATACGCGCCCCGTCCATGATTCTAGCTTTCTCGATGAGATCCATCGGCGTTGGATACTAACAAGAACGGTGGCGAGTGACAAGCGGAAGAGGCCGTTGTACCTTTAAGAACTTGTTGGCAGCAATTGCCAACAAGTTCTTAAAGGTACAACGAACATCGTTGAAATCGACAATAGCAAGTCTGGTATGGCAGGAACCGCTCAGGCAACCCTTGTCAGGGTGCGCCGCTTCTCAATATCCAGAGTAAACTTTAATGACCTCGCGGGTGTCACCACGGCCTGCCTCAACCATCCAAGCGGCGCGGTGACAAGGTTGGGCGGTTCGATAACCATCTATAGTTGATCGGTTAATTCCTCGCCTAGTCTGTTGGCTATGCTTAACTTTAGCATTACAAAACGTTTGTGAGATTGTCTGTAGTAAGTTCACTGCAGATTTGCGATGTCTAATCTAGCACGCAGCTCAGAAACGACGCCGTTTATTTCCCCTTGCGCTCTGGCCTGAACCTCAGGGCGCCCTCATGAGAAGTAAAGGAGAAACAAATGCCTCACATGAATAAATTCAGAACCCACCCCATTTTCATTCTCGGATTAGCAGCGGCAGTTGTTGGGTTGATTAGTTGGCGGGCCGTACCAAGCCATTCCGCCACGAGCCTATGTACTACGCCGGGCTTCAGTACACCCACAAACTTCGCTGTGGGGCCAGAGCCTTTTTCCGTCGCAGTAGGAGATTTTAATGGTGATGGTAAGAGCGACTTGGTGACGGCAAATCGAGGAACCTTCACCTCGATTGCAGGGGACTCAAAAGGTATTTCCGTCCTCTTAGGCACAGGCGCAGGCAGCTTTGGCACAGCAACTCATTTCCCCATCGGAGGACTCTACCAACATCCTGAGCCTTATTCCGTCGCTGTTGGAGACTTTAATAACGATGGCAAGTCCGACATCGTGACGGCTGATTCAGCCGCCGCCGACGTTGCCGTCTTTTTAGGTACGGGCGGGGGCAGCTTTCAGGATTCTAAAAACTTCAATGTGGGAATCCGGCCCGTGTCCGTAGATGTAGGAGATTTTAATGGTGACGGTAACAGTGATCTCGCCACTGCTAATCGAGGAGGACCCGGCGTATCAGTCCTTTTAGGCGATGGAACGGGTAGCTTTGGCGCAGCAACCGATATAACTTTTGGAAACCAGCCTAATAGTGTAGCGACAGGTGACTTTAATGGGGACGGCAAGGATGATCTGGCCGTAACAGACTCGGTTACGTACAACCTCTCAATAATGTTAAGTACCGGGTCAGGCAATTTCGGAACGGCCACTAATTATTCTGTAGAGTACCCTTGGTACGTCAAGGTCAGCGACTTAAATGGTGATAGGAACAGTGATCTAGTAGTAGGTCAAGCCGATAATGGAGTCTCAATACTCTTAGGCACAGGGACAGGCAGCTTCGGGGAAGTATCTCACTTCGGGGCAGCGGCTGGTTTTCATGTTGCGATAGGAGACTTTAACGGAGACAACAAAGTCGATCTTGTCACAACGGACCTTTCCGATTATTACCTCGCAATCCTGTTGGGGACAGGGACAGGGAGTTTCGGAGCGCCAACCTACTTTACTCTTCCAGTGGGATCGTCTCCGAGGTCTGTCGCGGCAAGTGATTTCAACGGAGACGGCAAGAGCGATCTGGCGACAGCGAATTCCGGCTCCGACAGTGTCTCCATTCTGCTCAGTACCTGCATCAGTAGTGATAGCACACCGCCAGGCCTAACAGTGCCATCTACTATCACAACGACTGCCACCGGCCCGGCCGGAGCAATCGTGACCTATTCTGTGTCGGCGACCGATGACCTTGATCCGAATCCTGTCATAAGCTGCCTCCCTCAATCGGGTAGCACGTTCGTGATAGGTTCCACCAACGTGAATTGCACGGCTACGGATGCCTCTGGCAATAGCGTGAGCGATAGCTTTACAGTCATTGTGGCTGATGCCCCACCGCCGCCGCCGCCGCCACCACCACCGTTATTACAACGAGGTGTGGCTACAGGGCCCATTACTGCTGACGATGGGGTGCCCGCAAATGAAGCAGACCTCAGAGCCAGATCTAGCCATTTGTTTTTTAAGTTTGTCCCATTTCAGCCGCCGGCCCGTGATCAATCCACTATTGGCCTTATTAGAAAAAGTCGTAACGGTTGGGTGCGATTATGGGCAGACTGGCCGACGCTTCAGCCTACGGCTGACCTTTCGTTTGACAACATTGAAATTGATCCGCGTACAAGGCCGTTCATTAGAAGTCTGGATGAGCAAATTAGTGCTGCCCAACGGGATGGTTTCAAAGTGATTTTGACCGTTCATCGTTTTCCCCTGTGGGCCAATCAGAACAATCCTGACCTTAAGCGTCCGTTTGACCGTGACCTTGAAAGTTTAGTGCCAAATCACCTTGGCGAAAACAGTGATTGGGCCAAATGGATTGATTTCCTGATACGCCGCTATGGATATTCCACAGCAACAAAGGACTCGCTCCGCTACATTGATTTTCTGGAAGTGTGTAATGAGCCTAACCTCAGCGGCCACATGTGGCCGCAAAGAGATGGAGACGGCCATTTGGTAATAGACAATAGGGTGGCGCAGATGTTCATCACCGCTCAAAAGAAAGTCAGGAATCGGGATGGCGAGCCAGAAGTCACAGGAGTCCTTGATTCTCAGCACCCGACAACCGTTAAACTTGCAGGACCAGCGACCTCTGATACTACAAGGAACACTACACGGAAGTCGGTTCCATTAAATACTGACTACCAAAAGTTCACTACAGAGTTATTGAAGAGGCTCAAAGGACGATTCGTGGCCGACAAAAACTTTGCGTGGACACACCACAACTATGGAGATATTGAGCAGGAACGAGTTTGCTCTTCAAGCACTAGATGCAAAATTGGTGAGCTTAATGCCGCCGCTTGGGTAAGAAGAAGGCTGGTCGCAGGTGTGGACGGATATAAATGGACGGGTTGGCCGAGCGGAGATAACAATCCATACATTCTGCTCACCGAGGGAGGCGTTCGTCTCGATGCCGCATATAAGAGGCTGCGGGAAAGAAAGAATAAGTTTAAGATTCGTAAACCGGATTACTTCGACCCGGTCAAGGATGAACAAGCGAGGTTGGTTCAGGTTTACTTCAACAGGCTGAGGACTCGAAGTGAGTTGAGTCAAGGAATTGGCTTGATTACTTACTATCTTGTTTATTCAGACCCATGCTTCGACACGGGTTTGTATGATGTCGATTCCCTCGGTTTACCTCTTAGAAAAAGGGAGCGTGACTGCCTTAAAGACGCTCCTGATGATTATCGTGAGAACTATTCACGGATAATATCAGGGAAGAAGCGGCCTCTTTATGATACATGGTCATCCTTACCGTCATTCTGATAAAGAAGGCATAGACAATGACGCCAGATAGAGGAGCAAGCATTTCAGCACACAGTGAGTCGCAATCAATAGCGTAAAAGAAAACACACTATGTAGATTTGAACAGCGAGCTTAAAAGCTAACAGCCCATCTGAGATACGTAAATCAAGAGATTTTCACTTGACGTGGGATTCTGCGCTGTCTAACTGTACCTTAGCACCGCTCGCTCGATAGAGGCATTTCTTCAAGTAGTAGCTGTTGCATATTATCAACAACAATCAGGAACACGATTAGTATTACCTTAGACGAGCGGCTCTTTCCCCGTTTGTCTGAATCGGCAATAAAAACCTTCCAATTCAATTGATTCAGAGATTTCACCTACAGCAAAAATGCTAAGTCTTGAAGATTCTTGTGGCAACACTTAGATTCCAATTCCCGGCAAAGCTTTTTGTCAAGTCACAGCCGTTGTCATTGTCAGCAAAACTTTTCCGGTTCGGAATCATTGTACTTACAATCAGGTGACGAGTGACAAGTGGCGAATGACGAGATAGAATCCGTCCTGCTCGTCACCCATCACTCGCGACTCGTCACTGATGTTTTATCGCTCAGTCCTGCGCCCGCTGCTCTTCCGTCTGCCGCCCGAAACGGCGCACGAGCTGGCGCTTTCCTCTCTCGCGTCTCTACTTGGAACCGAATGGGCGCGGCGACGCGCGAAGAGGCGATTTTACCGCTCCCCCTTCGGAGAGTTGCGCCGCTTCGGCTTGACCTTCACAAATCCGGTCGGTCTCGCGGCAGGCTTTGATAAGAATGGAACTGTCGCCGAGTACATGGCCGCGCTCGGCTTCGGCTTTGTCGAGGTCGGCACCGTGACGCATCAGGCGCAGCCTGGGAATCCACGCCCGCGCCTTTTTCGTCTTCCGCAGGACCGAGCATTAATCAACCGCCAGGGCTTCAACAATCACGGCGCGGCGGCGCTCGCGGCACAGCTTTCCGCGCACCGCCCGGACTGCGTGCTCGGCATCAACATCGGGAAGAGCCGCGCGGTTCCCTTAGAGACGGCCAGGGAAGATTACCTGGCAAGTTTCGACCTGGTGCATCCGCTTGCGGACTACGTAGTCGTCAACGTCAGCTCCCCCAACACGCCGAACCTGCGCGAATTACAGCGCCCGGAGGCCCTCGGCGCGCTGCTCTCTGCGTTGCAAAAACGCAATCAGGAATTGGCACACGAGCACCCGCGCCGACAGCCCGTTCCCCTCCTAGTCAAAATCGCCCCCGACTTGGCCTTGCGCGATCTGGAATCAATCGTAGAGATAGCCGAGCGCGCCAACCTTTCAGGCATCATCGCCACCAATACTACGACGAGCCGTGCGGGTCTTCGAACGTCCCCCAGGAGTGTCGCCGCTTATGGCGAAGGCGGGTTGAGCGGGGCGCCTCTTCGCTCGCGCTCGACCGAGATAATCGCCGCGCTCTACAGGCTGACGCGCGGGCGTTTGACGATCATCGGTGTCGGCGGCATCTTCACTGCCGAAGACGCCTGGGAAAAGATCAGCGCCGGGGCGAGCCTGGTTCAGCTCTACACTGGATTCATCTACCAGGGCATGACCGTTGCGCGCGACATTAACGACCGCTTGGCCGAGATCGTAAGCCAACAGGGTTTTAGCACGCTGGACGAGGCGGTCGGCTGCCGTGCAGAGGAACTTGCCGCGGCGTAAATCTTGTCAACCATTTTACGGGAGATTATTTCATGCAGCGTTCTGCCAGGGACAAGCTAATCGTCGCCCTCGACGTTGAGACCGCACGCGAGGCGCTCAATCTATTCTCCGCCTTAAAGGACGTGGCCGGGATGTTCAAGGTCGGCTCGCAGCTCTTTACGGCCGCGGGGCCGGGCCTCGTTCGCGAGATAGTCAGTGCTGGGGCGGGCGTCTTTCTTGACCTGAAATTCCACGACATTCCCAACACGGTGGCCTCCGCCGGCATCGAGGCGGCGCGCCTCGGCGTCTCCATCTTCGACGTTCACGCCTGCGGCGGGGGCGAGATGATGCGGCGCACAGCAGAAGCGGTCAAAGAAGCTGCCGAGCGTGAAGGATTATCAAAGCCGCTCATAATCGGCATCACTGTCTTAACGAGCGCGGACGATTCAGTTCTCGCCGAAGCCGGATTTTCCTCTGGCACAGTAGAACAGGTCGCGCGCCTGGCACAGCTCGCGGACGCGGCGGGTCTTGACGGCGTCGTGGCCTCCCCACACGAAGTTAAGTTAATCAGAGAGACAATCGGGCGGCGAGACTTCGTCGTCGTCACGCCCGGAGTGCGGCCCACAGGCGTGGCCCCTGACGACCAAAAGCGCGTGATGACTCCGGCCGAGGCTGTGCGGGCCGGGGCGGATTACCTGGTGGTTGGCCGGGCTATCCTGAAAGCGACCGATCCGGCCCAGGCGGCGCACCGGATTATAGAAGAGATGGGGCAGGCCGAAATCGAGCAAAAGATCGGCGGCTCGCAGTAAGGAATCCAGACGAAGAAGGAATCCGGACGAAGAGCGTTCACCACTAAGGGATGCCTGAATATCAGAAACAAGGAAGCGGCCCGGCCTTTCTATACGTTTCGGGGATTGAAGGGACGGGCAAGAATTTTTATAAGCAGGCGGAGGACCTTGCGCGCGACCACACGGTCATCAGCTTTCCCCTGCGCCCGGAGGGGCGCTATCGCATGGAGGCGCTGGTTGAAGATTTGGCCCAGGTCATGCGCGACTCCGGGTTCGAGCGCGCCACCGTGCTCGGCGAATCCTTCGGCGGTTTGCTGGTTCTGGCGGCGGCGCTTGAGAACCCCAACCTCTTCGAGCGAATGATCCTCGTCAACTCCTTCGCCGCCTTCCCCCACCGGGCTAAAATCAATTTGGGGGTCGCGCTCTATTCCGTTTTACCGTATTCTTTACTCAAGGCTTACCGCACGAAGACAGCGCCGCGCACGCTCTTTAGCGACGACGTCGTTGAAGAAGACAGACTCGCTTTCCGCGAGCACACGCGGCACGTGCGGCCCGAAGGGTATCTGGCGCGCCTGCGCATCATCCGCGAGACGGATTTGCGCCCGCGCCTGCCTGAGATTAAAGTCCCCGCGCTCGTGGTCGCCGGGACGGAGGACCGGCTCTTGAATGCTGTGGCGGCCGCGCGCGTGATGGCCGACGGGCTCGCCCGCGCTCGTCTCCTGCTGCTCAATGGCACAGGCCACATGGCGCTCCTGTCGAGCCGCGTGCGCGTGCGCGACTGGCTCGGGGAGTTCGACAGGTTTTGACTTTATTGCCCGACGAACGAGGAACTGTTGTGACAGGAGCGCGTGTAAGGAGAGGCGCGCCTGATTGAGCCTTTTTCTGCCCCCGTTCCATCTATCTCGCTTGAAGGGGACGCATGATTTGAAACGCTATCTGATAATAATCGCCGGCCTTTTGCTGACGCTCACGCACGCGCCTTTCGCGGCGGCGCAGCGCGCGGACGGGCCGGTCGAACTTCCAATCGCCAGGACGCCGTACCAGGTCGGTGAACTCCTGACCTACAATGTCTCTTTCTCGAACTTCGTTGATGCGGCGCACGTCGAGCTGCTAGTGGCCGAGCGCGGCACCTACTTCTCGCGCGACGGCCTGCTCCTGCGCGCCCACGTCGAGACCACCGGAGTCGTCAGCGCCGCGCTCTATTCCATCAACAACGATTACACCTCGTACCTGGACCCGGTCTCCGGGCTTCCCTTCCGCACACAGCAGGTGATACGCGAGGGCGGGCGCACGTCCGACACTTCGAGCGAATACAACCAGCCTGTCGGGACCACCGCCATTCCGCCCAAATTCAGGACCGGAGAGGTCCCAGGCACCTATGACCTGGTGTCCGTCATCTATCGCCTGCGTTCCCTGCCGCTGGTGCAAGGCACCAAGTACTATTTCAGGGTGCGAAGCGAAATGGACGAATACGACGCCGAGCTGAGGGTCACTGGGCGCGAGTTGATTAAGACCAACGTCGGCTCTTTCAACACCATCGTCACGCAGGTGCGCGTGCCCGGCGACTCTGATGTGAACGATTACCGCATACGCATCTATTTCAGCGAAGACGAGCGGCACGTCCCCGTGCTGATTACAGCACGCCACCCCTCCGGCGAAATCCGAGCGGAGCTGACCGGGTCCGAATTCATCACCCCAAAGCAGCCCGGCCCACCCGCCACGACGCCCCCGCCCGCGACATCTCCGGCGGTATTGACGCCGACGGGCGAGCCAGTGTCCGGCCTCCCCCTTCCAGCCGAATTACCGTTCAAGGCCGGCGAGCAGTTGAACTTCAACATCTTCCTCGGCAACACGGCGCAGGCGGCCGGCACGGCGACCTTTCAGGTTCGCGCACGCACCAAATATTTTAACCGCGACGGCCTCCTGCTGACGGTCAAAGCGCAGACCTCCGCGGCTGCCTCGCGCCTCTTTTTCGCCAACGACCAGATCAACTCCTACGTTGACCCGAATACGCTGCTGCCCTTTCGCACGGAGCTGAATCTGGTGGAAGGGCGCAACCGGACTAACCAGACGTTCGTGGTCGATCAGGACCGCGGCAGCGCCGTCACGGACAAGGGCGTCGCCATAGAGATTCCGGTCGGGACTCACGACTTCGTCTCCGTCCTTTACGCCCTGCGCTTATTCAACCTTGCGCCGAAAAAGCGCAACGCCGTCACCATTCTGGTGAACAACCGCCCGCGCACTCTCTTCATAGACTCGCTCAAGCGCGAGACCATACAGCTTGGCGGCCAGCCGGTCCCGGCCGTGCAACTCTCGCTCACGACCGACGACCCGCAGGCGGACAAGTACGCCCTGCGCCTCTGGGTCAGCGAGGACCGCCGCCGCCTGCCCCTTCGCGTCACTGCCAACACACAGCTCGGGCCCGTCCGCGCAGACCTGGCCATCATCCCTCTCACCAGACAGTAAAATCACCCGCCCCACGTAATCCCCTAAACAAATGATTCCCGGAAGCTGAAATTGAAATTTATTTTCAACTAGCTTATACTCGTCTGTCGGTGCGACGGGCGCTCGTTCACCGGCTATAGAGCCGTCGGGCGCGTTGGGCCGCAGACGGGCGCGCCCGTATTTCGACAGATTTTCTGAGGAAACTGGTCTCACAGATGCTTGCTTTCAATCCAGTGTTGGAAACTGCTGACGAGTTGTCGCTGGCGAACCTGCCCGTGGGGATGCGCGCGCGCGTTATCAGTGTCAAAGGCAATGGCACAATTGCCCGGCGCTTGATGGAGATGGGCGTCGTGCCCGGCGCGCCCGTGCGCGTCATCAAGGCTGCCCCGCTCGGCGACCCTATAGAAGTCCGCGTGCGCGGCTATCACCTGGCCCTCCGGCGCACAGAAGCGCAAACGATTATAGTGAGCAGTGAACAGTAAGCAGTAAGCAGTCTCTTTGCTTTTACTGCTTACTGCTCACTGCTTACTGCTCACTTTTTATTATGAGTTCGACCCTCGAATCCCCTTCCCTCAGTCAAGCGCCGGAGCGCGGCGCGGACGAGGCTGTGCGCCCGCTGACGGTCGCGCTGGCGGGGAATCCGAACGCGGGCAAGACCACTCTCTTTAACGCGCTGACAGGTCTCAGGCAGAAGGTCGCCAACTACCCTGGCGTGACCGTCGAGCGTAAAGAAGGCGCGTGGACGCTTAAAGCCGGCGCGCCGCCCGCGCGCCTGATAGACCTGCCGGGTCTCTACAGCCTCGACGCCTCCTCGCTCGACGAGCAGATCGCGCGCGACGTAATCACGGGCCGCATCCCCAACCTTCCGGCCCCGGACGTCATCGTCGCGGTCGTGGACGCCACCAACCTCGAACGCAATCTCTACCTCGTTACACAGCTTCTGGAATACGGCCGCCCGCTCGTCGTCGCGCTGACGATGGTCGATCTGGCACAGAAGCGACGACTCGAAATCAACGAAAAG
>DATEMM010000367.1:0-11103 GCA_035275605.1 Pyrinomonadaceae bacterium | reverse complement strand
ATCCGTGGCCGCTCCACCACGCGCCACATCCCCACGCCCGTGAAGCCCGGCGCTTACACGGCGGACATACGCTCCTACTGAGAGCTGTGCCAGGACAAACCTGATGCGATGACCGGGCCAGACTGCAACCGCCCGGTCATCGCATCAGGAAGACGTCGTTCGACGTGACGTAATATTGCGGCACCAGCAGATTAACCAGGCCCAGTAGAATCACGGCAGCGCTCAGGAGATCGTCACCCACCTTTTTCCTGACGACGCACACTCCCACCAGAAGCGTCGGAAACGCCATCGCGATCATTCTTGAAGTGTCGAGCGCGATGACCGATTGTGCCATTGCGCAAAGGACTGGAGTCAGGACGAGCGCCAGGGCCATGTAGTTGCGACGCCGCAACGCCAGGACCGCGGCGACGAGCGGGAGCAGCCAGAAGAGCTTGAAGACGGAGAAGAAGCCCTGTGGGTAACTATCGGCGACCTGCCGCAGCCAGTACAGCGGGTCGCGGATCAAAGGTTCCAGGTAGAAGGAGGCGTTGTTCTTCACCGCGCCGTGGCTGTTGATGAGAGCGCGAAAGAGCAGGTAGGCGAGGACCACGCCGCCAAGCCCCGCCAGCACGGAGCGCACGAAGAGACGCCTACTCTTGAGGCTGTGCCAGTGCAGAAGCAGGAAGAACGGGAGCAGGAAGACGACCGATTCACGGTTGAGCAGCCCCAGAAAAAAGAGCAGCCAGAACCAGGCGGGGCGCTCACGACAGACCATCATCAGGAAGATCAACAGGTAGCTCGTCGAATCCGTGTAGCCCCCGTAGAAGAGCGTAAAGAGCGTCGGCATCGTGAGCGCCAACATCAGCGCGACGGCCAGCGACAGGCCGGGCGAGTACTCGCTCTTTCGCGAGTGATAATAGACGAGCGCGAGAAGTAAGAGAGCGGCTATCGCATTGAAGATGATGATGCGGTCGCCGCGCAGACCCAGGAGGTAGGCCGCAAGCGGTGTCAGGATGCGATAGGCGTTCGGGTTCCCAGGCTCGAAGGGGTCCGAGGCCAAACGCGCGTAGTAGACGCCGTGATAAACGGGAAGCTGCGCGAAGCCCACGTAAAGAATCGCGCAACCCAGCAAAAGGACTGCTACCAGAAGCGACGTCGCCGCGAGCGACGACCTCTTTTCGATGTAGAGCAGCGCCCGGTTGAGGACTTTGACGGGACGAATGATGATGCTCTCTGTCTTCAAGTCTCGTCACGCCGACCTCTATTCGTCGGCGCGCCTCTCTTTTCGGCTTCGTCGAGCGCGCGGGCAATCTCTCTTAAGGCGGCCGCGGGTGCGCCCGCCGTCTTCGCCAGCCGCAGGGACCGCCGGCCCAGCAGCAAGTAGGCTGCGAGCGCGTCCTCCATTTGCGTTGAACGAAGGGCGGCGAGGTGTCGGCGCACGGTTGCGACATCCGCGCGGGCGAACGTTCCCGTCAGAGCGCGTGCGGGGGCGGTCGCGCGCAGATTTTCGAGCGTGCTCTTTAAGAGCGGCAGCAAAATCGCGCGCGCGCGGCGCGGCTCCAGGTTGCATTGGGCCAGCATCTCCATCGCTATGTCAAAAAGCGCGGTCACGTGTCCGGAGGCCATCACCGCCGCCGCGTGATAAAGCGACTTGTCGCGCGTCCCTATGGAGAAGCTCTGCGCCCCGAGCGCGCTGACCATCCGGCGCGCGGCGCGCACCGCCGCGTTGCTCCCTTCCACGCAGAAGAAGGCCGAGCCGAGGCTCTGCGCTCCCTGTCTTGGCTCGCTGACGGAGACCAGCGGGTGCAGTGAGCCCGTGGCGAAGCCGACCTCACGCAAGCTCTGCAAGACGTCGGACGAGAGCGCGCCGCTCGCGTGCAGTGCGACGCGCTGCCTGCGACTTTTCCCGGCGCTCTCGCAATCGTCAACGCTCGAGGCGATGGCAGCGGCTGTTGCCGCAATCGCATCGTCGGGCGTCGTGATGAAAATAATGCTGCTCTGAGGAAGACTTCCTAGCTCGGCGGAAGTGAGGGCTAGAGGTTTCGTATTGATGATCCGGGCGGCGCGCCTGGCGTGAGTCAGCGAGCGCGCGACGACGGCCTCTATCGTGTAGCCGTGTGTCGCCAGGGCGCAGGCGAGCGCCGTTCCCAGGCGGCCCGCTCCGACAATCGAGACGGTCGGCCTTTGTGCCAGTTCACGCCGGGGGCGCGCACCCGTCGAGCGGCCCGGCCCGCTCTTAGTCCCCATTGTCGCCATCTCGGTCAGCGACTTCGACCAGCGCCGGTTCGTTCGGCAGGTCGTCGAGCCACTGGTTCAGGCGCGCGCGCAACTCGTCGCGCGTGAGCAGCCCGTAATCGCTCAAGGGAAGATGAAGCCGGACGGGCGGCGGAGCAGACATGCGTGCCAGCGCGCCCTCGATCAGACGCACGTCCGCCGCGGAAAACTGTGCCGGTCCTGACCCTTGCGCGAACGCGCCGGAGAGCGTGCGTGCGCGCGCGGCTGTCTCCGCGTCCACTTCCTTTCGCGCGAGCGCGTCCAGCGCAATCGCCAGCGGCGTCGCCAGGAAGAGGAGCGTGCGCCGGTAGGCCGCGCGCCCGCGCTCGACCACTTCGGCCAAATCCTGCGGCAGGCGTGCCAGGACTTCCGCCGAGGCGAGCCGGAAGCGGCACGCGCAAAGCGGGTGCTCCGAGAGGATTTGTCGCACGGGCAGTTTGCATTCCGCCTTGCGCGCGCTCTCTAACAGCGCGGTCGCCTCCTCCCAGTAGCGGCGGTTGACCACCTGTAGCTGCGAAAGCGCCTCGAACTCGCGCCACTCCTCACCGCGCACCAGGGCCTCTATCTGCTGGCGGCGCGCGCCGTCGCGCATGGTCTCGTCGTGGGCCTCTGCGTAGTGCTCCGTGTAGCGCGCGTGGAATTCGTGCCAGAGGAGATTGAAACGATTGACCGAATCCGCGTCGAGGAGGTTAAGGACGTCCCCGGCTATCGTCAAAAGCTCGCGGCGGGCGCTCTCAATGTGGTCCAGGCCGGTCGGCTCTGCCAGACTGAGATAGGCGCGCGCAATTGTCCGCGAGGGCAGATCTTTGATGAACTCCGTCAGCCGGGCGAGCTGTTCCCTGACCACCTGGAGTCTCTCGGCGGAGTTATCGAAGGCGTCGGCCACGCGTTGCAGGCCCTCCTCCAGCGAGATGTTTTTGGAGAGCGTGGCCTCGACCGCGTAGGCCGCGCGGCCGAAGACTTTGAGGACGGCTGCCGACTGGTTCCAGACGCCCATCGTCAACGCCTCGTCCGGAAGCGACTTGAAGTTTCTAAGGGGGTCATCCGCGCGCCACTCCCTCAGCCACTCTGAGAGAGCGCGGCGCACACGGTCGCGCGCTTCGGGCTCGACGAGAGAAGCGGGCACCTCGCGGCCGGTCAGCAGGGCTGCCCACCGGGCCAGTTCTTCGTCGCTTAAAACTACAGGGTGCAGCGGCGGCGGCGTGCCTTCCTCTTCGTAGTCGCGCTCTTCGTCGCCGTCGCCGAGCGACGCGGGCGCGGTAAATTCGGCGGGCGCCGTGATGTGGAAACGGTAACGGGCAACGCCTTCGTCTTCGCCCTTCAGGAAAGAGCCGGGCAGCGCGATCTTTTCGAAGACGTTGAGCACGTTCTCGATTCGCTCGATGGCTGCCTGCGGGTTCTGCTCGTCGTAAAGCAGCATGGCCGCGCCGAGCTCGCGCGCGGTCGCGCCCCTCTGGTCGAGCGAGAGAATGAACAGCCCCTTCAAGATCAGCTTGGCCTGAAGCCGTTGCATGACCGGCACCTGCGAGACGCCGTTCCTGGCCAGATGGTCGTAGGCGACGAGCGCCTCCTTCATGTTCTCGGCGCGCCGCAACTCCCTTTCTGTGCGGTCGAACAATTCGTCCAGGACGACCAGCGAGAGTGCCGGGCGATTGACGGCGTGAGCACCCGCGGCGGCGGCGAAAGGCAGGAAGGCGAAGGTCGGGACGTAGAGCCGAACGGCGGAGGCCACGTCAGCGATCAGCGGGTGCATCGGGTAGATGGAGGCGAATCGCGGCTCGCTCCAGTTAAAGCCTGGGACTGACGAGCGCAGCGTCCTGTACATCTCGCGCAGCGCAGCGCGCGCCTGCGCGTTCTTTTGAAAGAGGTGCGTGTCCGTGATTCTGTAGAGGTGTTCCGGGTCCAGATAGTCTATCTGGAACGCGCCCGAGAGCGAGACGTTGGCCCCGTCGGCGCCAGCTATGTCGTCGTCCAGCGCCAGGGCGACGAAGACGCTCAGGTCGCGTGCGGCGTTCGCCAGTTCGCTCAACAGCAGGCCGTCGTCGCGCTCGACACGCTTCTCGCGCTCGAAGGCCGTGTCTATGACGAGCACGAGCGGCGTGCTCGTCATCCCGGCGGCGTAGGCGAGCGCCTTGGAAGGCTCCGTCCTCCAGACCTCCGACTCCCCGCCGAGGGCTAGACTCAATTCTTCGTGGAGCGTGGGGCGCATGCCCCTTTCGACGTGCACGACGCGGTAGCGCCCGCTGTGAAGGCGGCTGGCCGAGGCGGCGACGTGAGCGTCGGCCACCGTCCGGCGCAACTCCGGCTGGGCGGCCAGAGCGCCGAAGGCCGCGAGCATGTGGCTTTTGCCGACCCCGCGCAGGCCCGCCAGGGCGCGCGCAGTGCCCCGGCTGGGCGAGAGGTCCGCGAGCGCGTCCAGCCAGCGCGCAAAAAGGTCCGAGGTGACGTCCGTAAAAAGGTAGGTGTCGAGGGCGCGCGCCGGATCCTCCGAGTAGTTCTGTACTTCGGTAAAGGCCCGTGGCTCGACTAAGTCCTTAATCTTCTCCTGCGCGCGTTTCAATACTCTCTCCGGGAAGAAAACAGGCGGTGAGGCCGCTTGCCTCGCTCGTTTTTCGACTGTAGCACGCCCCCCTTAAGTGGCGCAATATTTATGGCTTTTGCGCTCGGCTGCTGTATAATGGCACTCAAGCCCCGGACACAAAGGAGAGCGCGCAAGGCAGGAATTTCATTGTCGAAGTTTTGGCAATCAGAGGGCGCAACCCTCTCGTCGCGCACGAGCATCAAAGCCTTGCGCGCCGAAAAGATAGCCCCGCGAATGGCCGGCTTTCACAGAAGTACAGAGCGCGCCCCTCTTGCTAATTCAAGACGTTTCGACCGTGCCCCGCTTCACTGCGAGCGCACGGTTTGCAAAAGAGCGCGTGGCGTAGAAAGCAGCCCTCTCCGGGCGGCCCGACCTACAAATCGCCCCGGTGTATACAAGTTTTTGGAGGCTTTTCACCATGAATAATCGCTTCTCCCGCGTTATGACGGCCCTGTTGCTCGCGCTCAGCCTGTGGACGAGCGCCCTTTCGGCCGTCGCCGTCCCGGCTCAAACGCAGCAGGAACAGCAAAAGAGCACACAGCAGGATTCCAAGAGCAAACAGGATAAGAACCAGCAGACGGCTCCCGTCTCGACGGCGAAATCGAGCAAGCCGCTCTCGACTGACGAAGACCCGTCGATGATCGGCAAACGCAAGATCAACGGCGGCTTCATCAACTGGATGGCGATGGGGATGGAGAAAGAGGTCGCGCTCGGGCGCTACCTGGCCGCCGAAATCGACCGGCAGGCGAAATTCGTGGACGACCCCATCATCACCGAGTACGTCAACCGCGTGGGCCAGAACATAGTCCTCCACTCGGACGCCAAGGTGCCTTTCACCATCAAGGTCATCGACTCCGACGAGGTCAACGCCTTTGCGCTGCCCGGCGGCTTCTTCTACGTCAACAAGGGGCTGATTCTGGCCGCAGACAACGAGGCTGAGCTGGCGGGCGTGATGGCGCACGAAATCGCGCACGTCGCCGCGCGCCACGCCGTCGAGAACCAGGCCAAGGCCACGCTCGCCGAGTACGGACTGCTCGCAGGGTCAATCTTCCTCGGCGGCATCCCCGGACTGATTATCAACAACGCGGGTCCGCTCGCAGCGCTCCTGGGCTTCATGAAGTTCAGCCGCGACGCGGAGAGCGAGGCCGATAAGCTAGGCGTGCAGTATCTCTACGCTTCAGGCTACGACCCGAATGCGCTGGCGACGATGTTTGAAAAGCTGGCTTCGCAGAACAAGAAGAAGCCTGGTTTCATCTCCAAGGCTTTTGCGTCGCACCCGCAGCCGCCGGAGCGCCGCGCGGCGTCCCTGACGCTCGTCTCGCGTTTCCCGGAGCGCGATGAATACACCATCAGCACTTCGGAGTTTCAAAAGGTGAAGGCCCGCCTGTTGAGGATGTCGAACGCGAAGGCTTCGACCGCCGGCAACATCGCGGCCGACGAGAACGGCAGCACGCCAGGGCGTCCGACCTTGAAGCGCAGGCAGCCGCCACCGCCCGAGGGCGCGACTGGAACATCCGAGAGCGAAACGCCGTCGGACAAGCAGCCCACAGAGGCTCCGAAGCTCAAGCGCAACACGGGCGAGGGAACGACCGCGCCGACTTCGACGCAGCCTAAGTCAACGCCTTAAAGCCCGGAATCGACAGCTAGTAAAGAACAAGAGGCTCTCAAGCATTCAATTGCTTGAGAGCCTCTTGTTCTTTAACCGCCCATGCCGGTTCCAATCAAAAATCGCAAATCAAAAATCTAAAATCCCACCTCACCCGCCCGAGCTCGGAGTCGTAGCTTTAGCGCGTCGGCTTGCCGCGGACCTCATGGACGCTGCGAAGCGACTCTCTCTTCCGCCTGCTCGCTCCAGGTCGGCGCTCGTCGGCGGAGTAATCAGGTAATTAAGCCCCGTCGCATAACTCGTCAGCGAGTGCGGGTCCGCCACTATAGACATCACTCCACTGTCCACGGGGCAGTAATCATTGACCTGCATGTAATAGAATGTTCCTGCCGTGGTGAGACCCTCCATTGATGGGTTGTAAAAGACATTGGGCGGCAGATTCGGCACCGGATCAAATCCGTTGGCGAGTCGGTAGTGGGCCGTAATCTGTGCCCCGCTGTTGGCCCCTATCAGCGAGTTGAAGGCGGCGGCAAAGGTCGGGTCTCCGACCATCGGCGCGGCGAAACTGTAGCAGGTCAGGCTCGTCAGAGAAGTAGGCGTGGAACTGGTCGAAGAGTAGTTGTAGGCCAGGTCGGCCGTCATCAGGATTGCCACCGCAGCGCCGAGGCTGTGTCCTGTGACCACGGCCGTCGTGGCCGCCACACCCGGACTCGGAGGCGAAAGTATATTCGCCAGTGTCACCTGGTTTGAGCCGTTCGGGGTCTGGCCGGTCGGGCAGTAGACGAGGCTCTTATAGACACTATTGAATCCCTGGTGGACATTTCCCTGCACCCCGTTAATGCTGGACGGCCCCGTATTGGCGACGAGCAGGTCTTCATACCATTCCTCCGCGGTCATCGTGCCACGTATGGCGAAGACTAGCTCGCTCGTGTTGGTAGTGTTCTGCGCAACATATCCGAAGTACACCCAGTCAGTAAATAAAACGCCCTCGTTGTAATAGATGTCGTAGAGCAGGGTATAGCCCGGCGGGGGGATTTGGATAACGGTCGAGTAGGGCGGGAAGCCGAAATCCGGCGGCATCTTGGAGTAAATGTAATACTGAAAGTAGGCTTGCTGGCAGAAATTGGCGTAAGTTAAGGCGGTCGTGGCGTCGAAACCGCTGGGGTATGTCCAGGACATAAAAGTCTCCTTTCAGGGGCGTGGTGAGTTTAATGAGCTGTAAGGCTGTCGTCTAGTGCGCGCTCGAGGACTAGCTGTGCCAGGAAGCGTATGCCCGTTGCCCTCTGAATGTCAATAAAAAACGTGCCCCGGACCCGAGGCTCTTAAAAGATTCCCCAAGTCGGGACTTCACCCGGCATAACTTGACAATTTTCTAAGCATTTCGGTATTCTACCCGTTCGCGTTTTAGACGCTTTTTCCAGAGAGAGTTATCTATGTCAACATACTTTCCGAGCGGCAAGGGGCTTGCCGAAAATCGCAAATGGTTCGTGGTGGACGCTGCGGGTCAACCCGTCGGCAGGCTCGCGACCGAAGTGGCCAGCGTTCTGACCGGCAAGCGCAATCCGCAGTGGACGCCGTTCATGGACATGGGCGACCACGTCATCGTGATTAACGCCAGCCGCGCCGTGTTCAAGGGCTCGAAGGCCGAGCAGAAGGTTTACCGCCGCCACACCCTTTATCCGGGCGGGCTGCGCGAGGTCTCTGTCAAGGAGCAGTTCGAGAAGCACCCGGAGCGCGTGATTGAGCTGGCCGTCAAAGGCATGTTGCCGAAGACGAAGCTGGGGCGGGCGATGGCCAAGAAGTTGAAGGTCTACCGAGACGCCAACCACCCGCACGCCGCGCAGCAACCCCAACCGCTCGAAATCACCCCCGCTTCAGCTCAAGGATAAAATTGAAGCACTTTACTTTGAAGGATAGGAAAAGCTGTGGCTGAGATTCAATACTACGGAACAGGAAGGCGCAAGAGCGCTACGGCGCGCGTTTATCTGCGGCCCGGCTCGGGAGCAGTAAAGATCAACAAGAAGGCTGCCGAGCAGTATTTCCCGAACGAGACGCTGCAAATGATTATTCGCCAGCCCTTGCAGTTGACCGAGACGGTCGGCAAGTTCGACATTCTCATCAACGTTGACGGCGGCGGCCCGGCGGGCCAGGCCGGGGCGATTCGCCACGGCATCACGCGTGCCCTGATCGAGTTCAACGCCGACCTGCGCCCGACCCTCAAGCACGCGGGCCTGGTGACGCGCGACCCTCGCATCAAAGAGCGCAAGAAGTACGGGCAGAAGGGCGCACGCAAGCGCTTCCAGTTCTCTAAGCGCTAGTTATCAGTTTCCAGTTTCCAGTTTTCAGTTAAAAGCAGGTTGCTCTTTTCTGAAAACTCAAAACTGAAAACTATTTTTAGTCCATTGTCGTCGCCTTGATTGGTTGCTTCCCTGTGGGGTGAGTCATCTGGCAGCGACGAGTACATTAAACCAACACTTGCAAAGGAGATTTTCTTTTGGCTTCGGTTACGATGAAAGAATTGCTGGAGGCCGGCGTACACTTCGGCCACCAGGTCAGGCGCTGGAATCCGAAAATGAAGGAGTATATTTTCGGCGAGCGCAACGGCATCTACATTATCGACCTGCAAAAGACGCAGCGCATGTTCCGCGACGCCATCCAGTTCGTCACGAGCCTGGTGGGCGAGGACCGCGGCAAGACCGTCCTCTTTGTCGGGACGAAGCGTCAGGCGCAGGACGCCATCCGCGAGGAGGCTGAGCGCGCCGGGATGTACTACATCAACCAGCGCTGGCTCGGCGGCCTTCTAACCAACTTCCAGACCGTCCAGAAATCCATCAAGCGCCTCAAAGACCTTGAGGCGATGCAAACGGACGGGCGCGCCGAAAAGCTTACGAAGAAGGAGCGCATCAAGCTCGACCGCGAGCGCGAGAGTCTCAACAAGAACCTTTCCGGCATCAAGAGCATGACCAGACTTCCAGACGCCGTCTTCGTGATAGATGTGCGCAAGGAAGAGATCGCGGTGGCGGAGGCCAATCGCCTCGGCATCCCAGTGGTCGCCGTGGTGGACACCAACTGCTCGCCAGAGGGCATCGACTACATCATCCCTGGCAACGACGACGCGCTCCGCGCCGTCCGGCTCTTCGCCTCGCGCATCGCGGACGCCGTCCTCGAAGGCCAGCAGATGGTCGCCGAGGGCGCGGAAGCGGCGGAAGGCGACGCGCAGCAGCAATCGGATGTGGCGGCCGGTGACGGCGACGCCGGCAGGTCGCGCAGACGCGCGAGCGCCAGCGCCGACAACACCAGCAGCGTGACGACGAGCACGGACCCAGGCCGCGAGGCAGAGAACGCAGCCGACATGGGAGCGGCCGCGCCGTCCGCGGAGGCGCAGACTTCCGTTCCCGGCAACCAGGGCTTCGGCACTACGGGTCAGCAGCCCGACAGCGTCGGCGACCACCCGCAGGCTGGAACCGGAGCGCCCGTGGCAGGCGCGAGCGGCGGCGGCGGCGACGAGGCGAAGGCCAAGCACGAATCGTCCGCGGAGCAGGACAAGGGCGCCGAATCGGTGGGCGTCGCGAGCTAAGTTAAGGATCAACGGTCTCAATTTTACGGCGAGCGCAGCCCACAGGCGCGGGGAATCCGCCGGGCTGCGCATTTTTATAAGTCCGGAGTCTGAAGTCAAAGACAAAGACTGTTTTTGACCAGTTGACTCCAGACTCCGAGACTCCAGACTCCAGACTTTTATTCGAGGGAGATTTTAGGAAAATGGCAGATATTACGACGAGCGCCATCAAATCGGTTCGCGAGAAGACGGGCGCGGGCATGATGGAATGCAAGAGCGCGCTGACGGAAGCAAACGGCAACGAGGAGCAGGCCATTGAAATCCTGCGCAAGCGTGGCCTGGCCTCCGCGCGCAAGAAGGAAGGCCGCATCGCCGCCGAAGGCGCTGTCGGGTCTTACATACACATGGGCGGCAAGGTCGGCGTGCTGGTCGAGATTAACTGCGAGACGGACTTCGTCGCGCGCACAGATGAGTTCCAGCAGCTCGTGAAAGACGTGGCCATGCACATCGCCGCCTCCGAGCCGCGCTACGTCTCGCGCGAAGAAGTTCAGGCCGACGCGCTCGACAAAGAGCGCGAGATCGCACGCGCTCAGGCCAAGAACGACCCGAAGAATGCGAACAAACCCGACCAGGTCATTGACAAGATCGTCGAGGGCCGCCTCAACAAGTTCTACGAGGAGGCCGTTCTGCTGGACCAACCTTTCGTCAAGGACCCGGCCAAGACCATCGGCGACCTGATTCAGGAGAAGACCGCGCAGACGGGCGAACGCATCTCTATCCGCCGCTTCAAGCGCTACAAGATGGGCGAGGGCCTGGCCAGGCGTGAAGACGATTTCGGCGGCGAAGTCGCAGCGCTCGCAGGCGGCAACAATTAGTTAGAAGCTTCGGGCACGGCTACACTCAGTAGCGTGCCCGAAATCATAAAAGCGCAAGCTTATGCCAGCAGAAGCAACCGCAGCCAACGTCGCCCGCCCGGCCTACCGCCGCATCCTCCTCAAGATTTCCGGCGAGGCCCTGATGGGCACGCAGGACTACGGCCTCGATCCCGCTATGGTCGACCGCATCGCCGGCGAGGTGAAGAGCGTGCACACGCTTGGCGGCCAGGTG
>DATEMM010000366.1:0-18925 GCA_035275605.1 Pyrinomonadaceae bacterium | reverse complement strand
TGACGCGACGCCCGTCTTCCTTGGCCCGTGCCCCCGGCCTTGAAAGGCCGGGCTAAATTCAATCAGCCGCTACGCGGCGATGGCGGCGATGGTTAAATAAAGTTCTTATCCTTATCCAATCAAAAATCGCAAATCAAAAATCTAAAATTCCTTAATTCCTTCCGCTCGCGGCGAAATTGTATGCGGGCCAGGGGCCTGTCAGTTCGAGGCGAAAGCCCGAGGGTTCGTATTCACGTGCGAGGCGCTCGGCGGCCTCGCGGAAGCGGTCGAAACTGGCACCATCGACCAGGAACGCGAATTTCGCCACCACCTCCCCGTGCTCGTTCGCCTCGTCCTTGAGCACGCGCAGGCGCGCCGCTCCTTCCGCTTGGCCCAGCAATTCGCGCTCGATCTCGGCAATCACGCGCTTCGTTTCGGCGCGCCCTTCCGTCTCGCGCAGGGCGTCAATCTTTTTCCGCACGAGATAGGACTGCCCCGGCGAAGAGCCCTCAGCGCGCTCCGTCAACTCGCGCAGGCGAGGGCTAAGCGAGACGATGTTCTCCAGGAGCTGCGCGCGGTCACGCGTCAGGTTGAGCCCCCACTCCTCGCGCCCGCGCAGGCGCTCAATGATGGAGCGCAAATCGTCTCGCTTCTCAGTAAGCATCTGCTCGACGCGTGCGCGCTCAAGGTAGATGGTTCCAAACCGCAACGGGACGACGCTCGCGCGCCTCGCAAAGTGCTCCACCACTCTTTCATGGCGCATGGCCCGCAGGGCCGTCCAGGTCGCATCCCCCAGCCTTGAGAGCAAAGCCTCTTCGCCGTAATCAACGAGCGGCACGGCGCTGACGATCGCGGCCAAATCACCCGCGCCGATTATCTTCAGGCCGTTTTCCGCCTCGATGGCCGGGGGTAAGTCGCCCTCAAAAAGCTCCGAGAGGGCCGCGCCCTCGCCCACGCAATAGACGTAGAGGCCGCGCCCGTCCTCCCGCTTCTTCGATTCGCGAGCGCTCATCCTTTTTCGCCCTTCCGTCTTTGCCCTGTGCCAGCCTTCGAGATTGTTAAAGGCTGCCAGCGAGCGAAATGCTCTCGCAACTGCTCTGGCCCACGTATCTCGTGCGGCTGCTGCGGCGCTGTGAAAAGCTCTGCCTTTCCTTTGAAGCCGCGGCTGAAAGCTTTCAGCACTTCGTCCTGCGCGTTGCGCCTGGCGCGGCAGAAGTCGCAAGACTTGGCCGCCTCCGGCGCGACGACTCCGTTGACGAGCAGCCGGCGCAGTGGAACTTTGAGTTGTTTGAGCGCGGCAGTCAACCTCACGGTCTCCTCCAGACTCATGCGCTCGGGGATGGCCACGCCGACGAACTCGCAGGCACGCTCGTCCGTGATGAGCGCGATGACGCGCTTGATGCTCCTGGAGAGCGCGATCAATTCCTCGGCCACGCCTGCGGGACGCACGACCGATTGATACTTGAGCAGGAGCTTGATGAAAGTTCGCACCCAGGAGAGCGCGACCCCTGGCAGCTCCAGGAAGCGCACTAGATGGCCGGTCGGCGCGGTATCCAGCACAATCGTCGTGTAGCGCCCTTCGTCCAGCAGGTCGCTGATGGCGCTGAGGGCCGCGATCTCGTCAATGCCGGGCGGGGCGAGCGAGACCAGTTCGCGCATCGCCTCGCGGTCGAACTGAATCTCCCAACGCGACCCGCTCGCGAGTCGCGCGAACAACTCGTCGGCCCATGCCCGGTAACGCGTCTTCAATTCCTCGAAGCGCGCCGCCGGGTCAATCTCCATCGCGTCCAGATTCCTGAGTCCGGCGACGCCACGCTTCAACTCACCCACCGTCTCGCCGAAGCTGTCCGCAAGAGAATGCGCCGGATCGGTCGAGAAAACAAGGATGCGCGCACTCCGGTTGTTTTCGGCCAGCGCGAGCGCCGTGGCCGCCGCGGCAGTAGTCTTACCCGTGCCGCCCTTACCGCCAAAGATCAGAACTCGACGCGCCTCAACGGTGAAAGCAGCGCCGTGGCTGGGGGGAAGTGTGCTGACGGCTTTCGTCGCTCTGCCTGCGCGCCCGTTCGTCTTCAGGCCCTTTTTATCTTCCGACCAGACGAGTCGCGCGAACTCTCGCAGGGCTTCGGGGCCGCGCACCTCCGCCGGCAGGAGCGGCACATGGTGAACCTTAAGCGCACTGAACTCCCGGTCAATCTCCTTGAGCAGAGGTTTCTGTGAGGTCGCGCGCGAGCGGCAGTAAGGACAAGCGCCGTGCTCTCGGTCCAGGCGATTGACCAGGAGGTCTGTGACCGGCACACCTTCCTGTTTGAGCAGGGCGAAGTAACGCCGCGTCTCTTCGACGCTCATGATTTCGGGGATGGTGACGAGCGTGAAGGACGTGCGCGTGGAGTCGTAGAGCATTGTTCGCACGCGCTCTATTCTCTCCGCGAGGTCGCGCAGGAAGATGTCAACTTCGTCCTCGCGCGCCCTCCCTCGCCCGCCCCGCGCAAACTGTGCCACGATGTAACGGTGCTTGTCCGCCATGCGGTCGAGCGCCGCCACCATCTGCGAGAAGACATCCGGCAGACGCAGCAGGCGCGAGGTGTGGCCGGACGGGGCCGTGTCCACGACGACGCGCGCGAAATCCCCCTCGCGGTCGAGCTGGCTCAACTCGAAGAGCGCCATCACCTCATCAACGCCCGGCAATGAGAGATTCAGGAGTTCGTTGATGTCGCTTTCGTCGAGCAGCGTGCCGCGGTCCGCTATCTCGCCAAGAACTCGGCGGTGCTCGTCCTTGAACTTATCGAGCGCCGCGCTGGCGTCCATCTCGTAGGCGACGAGGCGAGCCTCGCCTTGCCGTGCGACTTCCACCAAGCGATCGCCTACTTCGACGCCTAAGCTGTCTGACAGGGAATGGGCCGGGTCGGTTGAAAAAAGAAGGATGCGCTCGTCGCCGAGAGAAGTGTCTAATAGGTGCAGCGCAGTGGAAGCGGCCGCGGTGGTCTTGCCCGTGCCGCCCTTGCCGCCGAAGAAGAGGTAACGAGAGGCTGGAAGCTTTAAGGCGGGCGGGAGGCTCTGGACGCGAGGAGTTTTCTTCGCGCGGCCAGGGCTCTTCGCCACGCCCCCGTCTCCTCTCACGCCTTCATTCCCTCTCGCCGGGCTCCCAGAACGTGCCATCATCGTCGTCCCCGCCCGCCTCTATGACGATGGAGGAAGACTGGGCCGTGTGGACTTGCTGGAGCATCTCCATCTGGCGCTGCCGGATGACGCGCAGGCGCGCGAACAATTCTTCCTCGCGCTCGCGGTATTCCTCTTCCGAAATCTCGTCCAGCTCCAGACGCATTTGCAGCTCCAGAAGCTGCTCCTTGATGAAGGTGTCGTCGTTCAACTCCTTATCGGCGATCTTCTGAATCTGATTGAGTATGAACTTGAAGCCGTTGACGGGCGCAAGCAGCAGATCGTCAATGAAGAACATGGCACCTTTCACCTGGCGATGGCTTCGGTCGTGCCTTCGCCGCGTTCGAGTTTGAGCCGGATGTGGACAAAGTTGTAGGGGGGCCAGGGGCCCGTGTATCTGAAGGTCAGTTTGTTGTCGTACTTGGCGGCGATCTCCTTGACCTTCTGGTCGAACTCGGACTCGCGGTCGCGCTCGATGAGGAAGGCCGCGTTCATAATCATCTTGTCGCCGATGGGCTTGTTGGCGCGCGAGGCGACGGACGTGTCGCGCAGAACCGAGTAGACCTCGCGGATGTAGGCGTCGGCCTGGTCCGTCAACGCCGTCTCGACCAGGCGGCCGAGCTGCATGCGCGCAAAGTAGGTTGAGCCCGTCGTGCGCGAGGTAATCTGCTCCTTGAGATGGCGTATCTCTTCGTTCTCTTCTTCCAATTCGGCGATGACGCGGTCGCGGTCCCAGTTCACCTTGAGGCCGAACTCCACCTTGCCTTCCATCTTGGCCAGCACGTCGCGCAGGGCGTCGTAAGTCCCGCGCATCAGCTCGATGATGTCGTCCTCCGTGCGGAAGAGCGCGCCAAACGCCATCGGCAGCACTGTGAACTCGCGCATCACCGCCTCGTTGACCTGCTCGTGCGCGAAGACGTTCTCGCGCGTCGGGTCGTAGACGACGATGGGTGTGTTGGAGACGACGGCCGCCAGCCCCTTGTGCTGGACCGTGTAGACTTCGTCGCCGCGCCCGCCGATGCCCATTGGCCCGAAGGAACGCGGCTCCGCGGTCTCTATGATGCAGTAAACGTACTTGCCTTCGGTGGCGGCAGCTTCGGCTGAGGGTGCCGCCTCGGCGGTTTGTTCTATTTCAGGGGTCATAAGATTTCCTGAAAACGCGTTCTCCCCCTGGAGGGCGTTTGTCTAACTAAAAAGCTCAATCCGGTTCGACCGGCGTTTATTTCCGACAGCGACTTAGTGAGAAGAGAGACAGCTAAAACTCAGAGGCAAGAACTTCTGGCGCTAATTATCAAAGTTTCCTTAAGTCTCATCATAAACAGTTGCGGCCCCGCATTTCAAGCAATTATGACTCGGGGATAGTGGATAAGTTTGAAGCGAAGGAATTAACAGGGATAGACAGGATAGACAAGATGAGGCAATAAGAACTGATTATCTTGTTCGTCTTTATCCTGACAATCTCTGTCCATCCCTGTTAATTATTCCTCTAATTGAACCACTACCGACCCAGGTCATTCCGGTCTCAGGACGGGAAGAGGAGCGCCAGCACGGTAATCGCCCCGGCGGTCAGGAGCGCGCGTTGATTAATCCGCCGCGCCTTGGCGCGTAACTGCTCGATTAAGTTCCGGTCGTCGAGACTTTCCTCGCCCTCGTCCATGTTGCGCTTTCCCTGCGCGGCCAGCGCAATGCAGGTCTTCTCTTTCGCCTGCAACAGTCCCAGCCCGGCGATCCAGATGGGGAAGAAGATGATGAGGCGCGACCAGCGCGGGGCCTGCATGATGATGAGGACGAAGGCGACGCTGACGCCGACGGTCAGGGCCACGACGCCCATTAGCCGCCGCTTGCGCCGCTCGCGCGGCCCGATGTTGATTGCTTCCGTTGCCATTTCAGAAACGCCGTGCCTCAGGGCTCTTCGGCGCGCAGTGTCGCCAGGGGCTGCCCGCTGGTGACGCGGTCGCCGACCTTCGCATTGATGACGCTGACCCTCCCGGCCGAAGTCGCCTGCGCCGTGACGATCTGCTCGGAGAAGGTCCGCGCAGGGGGAGCCTGCGTGCCCGGTGAAGACTGCTGCGCCGTGGCTATGCCCGCCTGCGAGTTCTGCTCCGCGGACTGGGCCTGCTGTAGACGGCGCTGTGCGCGCTCGAACTCGGCACGCGCCCCGTCGAGCTGCGCCTGCGGCGCATCGCCCGTCGCGACGAGGCCCGTCAGGCGCTGCACCTCGACCTCTTTGCGCACGACATCGGCCCTTGCGGCCTCGACCTCGGACTGCGCCGCCTGCATGTTACGGGCGGCGCGCGCCCGCGGGTCCTCCTCTGCTTGCGGCTGCGGCGTGCCCTGCACTTCGGTTCTAACGGCGATCTCGACAATCGGCGCGCCTTCGTTGACCGTCATGCCCTCGCTCACTAAGACGCGGCGCACCTCGCCAGCGGCCGGGGCGTTGATGACGATGACGCCTCGCGACTCGGCGCTCTCGCCGCCCTTTTGCGACTGGCACGCGGAAGAGACAAGGAGCAAGCACAGCGCGAAAAGGTAGAGCGCAGGGCTTCGCCTTCGTCTGAAAGAAAACGACGGCCAGTGATTATTTCTCATCGGGTCTTTCTCCCGCCCCGGCACTGAAATCCAAGCGCCAGTGGTTGCATCGTAAGCTGCGGCCGGACCACTCTAGGTCACACTCTTCGATCATAGAGAATCCCATCTTCCGGCAGATCGAATTGGAGCGGGCGTTGGCGGTCGAAGGGAAAGCGTGAATCACGTCCCAGCGCCCCTCCGACCGAGCCCTTTCCAAAATGGCGCTGACCGCTTTCGTCCCCATCCCCCGACCCTGGAATTCAGGAAGAATCATCCACCCTATCTCGTTAATGCTTTCGCCCTGCCAGGAGTTTTCCCAGATACAGACTGTGCCAGCCGCCGAGGCCCTCTCGTCGTCCGAAATAATCTTGAAGACCCAGGCCGTGCCCGTCTTTACTGATTCCAGAGCGTGCCGAAGCATCTGCGCGACCCGTTCCCTGGATAAAGCGCCGCCCAGGCCCTCCATCATCTGCGGGTCGCAGTGAATGCTCTCGTAAAGAGGAAGATCGCCCGGCGATATGTCTTGAAGTCTCATGGGCGGCCGTTGCCCGCTTACACAAAGCGACTGCGGCTTACTCTCTAACCCGGCCCTGAATCGCCGGACAATCCGTTTAACTTACGAGGCAAGCGCCCTGCGCTATTTATCCTCCGGTTTGGCCTGCGCCGCGTCGCCGCCCGATTTCGTCCCGGTTGGAGCGGTCAGGCTGCTGGACGACCCGGCGGGTGGCACAGGAGCGGCCGGGCGTATCTCAAGCTCGCGCAGCGGAGTGTCGGAGCGAACCGCCACGCGGTTGGCTTCTAATGTGTTGCCAGTGGCTCGCTGGAATTCTGCGATGGCCTTGTTGAGGTCCGTCTGCGCCTGTAGCTCGCGCCCGCGCGCGGCCAAAAGCTCCGTCTGCCGCTGCAAGACCAGAAAGACGGTGGTCGTGCCCGCCCTGAACTGACGCTGCTCGCTCTCGTACTGCTGCTCTGTGGAGGCGCGCGCCGAAGCCGCGGCCGCGAGACGCGCTTCCGCGGACCTCAGAGCCTGCGTCGCGTTACGCACGTCGGCTTCGATTATCTGCTCGGCCTGGGCGCGTTGGTTCTGAATGAAGCTGCCCTCGGCGAGCGAGCGTCCCAGGTTGGCCTCGGCCGTGCGGTTGCGCAAAGGCAGCGCGACGCGCACGCCGACGCGGTAGGTCGGATAGTCCTGCCCGATCAAGTTTGAGAGCGACTTGGGGTAGCCTCCAATCAGGTTCGGCGTCACGGTGCCGCCACTGCCCGTCGTCGTCTCCAGCGGGGCCAGGCCCGCGAGCACCGAAAGCTCGTTGACGCGAGTTCGTAGCTGCGCGTTCGAGCTCGTGCTTCCGCCCGTGCCTGAGCCCGCAGCCGTCAACGACCCGGCGAGACCGACAGAGGTGTAGGTGCCGACGAGGTCTACCTGCGGCTTGGTCTGGTCGCGGAAGTAGCGCGTGTCTATCTGGTTGATCTCGGCGTTGGTCTGTAATTGTGCCAGCTCGGGCCGGCTCCTGAGCGCGGCGCTGACGGCCTGCTCAAGTGGGACGCGCGGGGCTTCGAGGATGACCGGCGTGATGGGGGTGAGCGGCCTTGACCAGAGCGCGTTGGTGCGATCCGGCAGCATCAAGGTCTTCAGAGTATTCTCGGCGCGCGTCACGGCCTCCTGCGCCGTGTAGACGTTCTGCTCAAAGGTCGTCACCTGCGTGCTGGCGGCGACAATGTCTATCGGCGCGAGCACTCCCTTCTGCACCAGCCGCTGGTTGCTCTCGACCTGCGTGCGCGCCTGCTTGACGGCGTCTATCTGCACCTGAAGGTTGCGGAGCGCGAAGACCAGGTCCCAGTATGCCTGCTCGACCTGCGAGATGACCTCGATGGCGCGCTGGCGAAACTGCGCATCGGTCAGCGAGAGGTTCTTCTTGGCGATCTCTATCTGGCGGCGGTTGTTGTCAAAGCGCAGGCCGCGAATGAGCGGCTGCGTATAGGTCAGCGTCAGCGCGGTCGGGAACTGCGGGTTCAGCGTGACGTTCTGGTTATTGGTCGTCAGTCGCGTCGAGGAGAAATCCAACTGGTAGGCGCCGCCCGCGAACGGCGAGAAGCCGCCCAGGCGCGCCGCGCCCGTCAAATCCGTCTGCATGACGGAGCCGTTCTGAGCTCCCCCTAAGGTCGAGCTGGTCGGCGTGACACGGCTCTCGTAGTAACTCTCGGACGAGAAGACCGGGTCATAAACGCCTCGCGCCGCGCGCAGGTTGAACTCGGCTATCTGCACGTTGATGCGCGAGCCGTCAATGTCGTTGTTGTTCTGAAGCGCAAGCGCGATGGCGTCGTTCAGTGAGAGCGCCATCTGGTCTGCCACGTCCACGCCGACGCGCTCTGCGGAAGGCAGTGGGCGCGCGGGCGCTTCAAAATTGGGCGCAACCGGCGGCGGCTCCGTCGGCAGTTCGGCGGGCGCTATTCCACCGGAAACCCCGACCGCCTGGTTAGGGGCCGCCGGCACGCCGCCGGTCGCGGGTGTGCCAGTCTGCGTTGTGCCTCCCTGCTGCGGAACTTGAGTTCCGGCGGGAGTGGCCGTCTGCGGCTGCTGTCCGGGGGTCGTCTGCTGCGAGGGCGGCTGCACCTGCGGCTGTGTGGGGCGCGGCCCCTGCGTGTTGGGCGTAGTCTGCTGGCGCTCCTGCTCTAAGCCCGACTGTGGCTGCGCGCTCTGCTGCGCCTCGTTGTCCGGGCGCACGGGGGCCGTCGAAGAGTTCGGCGGCAACTGCGTGCGCGAAGGCGGCGGCGCGCCCGGCTGCTGTCCGGGCGAGCTGGTGCCGGCGGGCGGCGCAGGCTGCGGCGTCGAAGACGGCGTCGGCGCAGGATTCTGCGCTCGTGCCACGCTGGCCGTGAATAAAAATGCCGCGAGGAACAGCATTATGATTGCGGATTGCGGATTACGGATTGCGGATTTAAGAAAGGAGCGTTCTTGCTTTTCAATCCGCAATCCGCAATCCGCAATCCGCATTCTCTTAGTCGCCTGAAGCTTGGTCAACATACCTATCCTTTACAACTTTGCCGGAGGGGGGAACGGCGACTTTGGGTTTGCGTGTGAAGGCGCGCCTCACGCCCGCATACGCTTCCGAGAAACGACGACCCGCGCCACCTTTAAACTTGCCGACGCGCGCGCCAGCGGTCGCCCACACGCTGGATTCCTTCGCATCCTCGAAGAGCGAGTAGAAGACCGGCACGGCCAGCAAGGTGAGCAGCAAACACAAAGATTGTCCGCCGACCACCAGCACACCGATGGAGCGGTTGGTCGCCGCGCCAGCGCCAGAGCCCACGATCAGCGGAATCATGCCGGCGACGAGCGCGATGGTCGTCATCAAGATGGGGCGCAGGCGGTCGCGGTTCGCCTGAAGAATCGCGCTGTAGCGCTCCATGCCGTGCGCGCGCAACTCGTTCGTATGATCGATTTGCAGAATCGCGTTCTTCTTGACGATGCCGAACAGCAGCAGGATGCCGAGCGCAGAGAAGATGTTGAGTCTCTGCCCGGCAATAAGCGTCGAGAGAAGCGCGAAAGGAATTGAGAGCGGCAGCGTCAGCAGGATGGTGACAGGGTGTATGAACGACTCGAACTGCGCCGCCAGAATCAGGTACATGAAGATGAAGGAGAGCAGGAAGGCGAGCATGAAAGAGCGGTTCGCTCTCTCTAACTCCTTCGACTGCCCCGTCACGCCCGTCCGGTAGCCGAGCTCCATGTTCAACTCCTGCGCGTAGCGCTGGACGGCCGCCAGGGCATCCGACTCCGAGCCGTTCGGCGCGAGGCTCGCCGAGACAGTGACCTGCCGCTGGCGATTGAGGCGGTCAATTGAGGCTGGGCTCTCGCCCTCTTCGAGCCGCACCAATTTCTCCAGGCCCACAGTGCCGCCCGAAGCAGAGGCCACGGTGAAGTTACTCAGGGCCTCGCGGGTGCGGCGGAACTCTTCGCCCGCGCGCACGACCACGTCGTACTGGTCCGAGCCCTCGCTAAAAGTCGTCACGCGCGCGCCCGCGGCGAGCGTGTTGAGGGCCTGGGCCACGTCGCCAGCCTTGACGCCGAGGTCTGCGGCGCGCTGGCGGTCGATGATGACGCGCACCTCTGGGCTGCTCAACTGCAACGAGCGGTCGGCGTCACGGAAGTTCTGATCCTGCTTGATGCGCTCGACCAGCTTGTTCGAGTACTCGTCCAGCTTCTGTATGTCCGGGCCGCTGATGTAGAGGCCGATGGATGAGCCGCCGCCGCGTCCCTGGCCGAGGCTCGCGCCGATGGATGAGCCGCCCGACGCCGTGATGATGTACTCCTTCGGGTACTTTCGCTTACGTATCATGTCGCGCGTCTGCTGAATCAATTCGGTCTGCGAATACTTGCGCTCCTTGGCGGGCTTGAGGCGAACCTGCACGGAGCCGGAATTGGGCGAGCCGCCGCCGAAGCCGCCCGCGTTCACGAGCGTACTCTCCACACCTGGAATCTGCTCGCGCACGTCGCGCGCCACGCGTTCCAGGATGCTCTGCGTCGCGGGCAGGCTCGTCCCCTGCGGCGCTCTTAAGTTGACCTGAAAAGCCGACTCGTCTTCGTCCGGCAGAAAGTTGTAGCCGACGGCCTTGTAGAGCGGCACAATCGAGATGACCACGATGACGCAGAGGATGACGATGATGAGGCGGTGTGCCATAGACCACCTGAGCATCCACATGTAGGCCCGGTCAATCGGCTTGTAGAAGCGCCCTTCCTTCGAAGAGTGATGTTGCGGCGCGCCGTGCGCTTCGTCCTCCTCGAAGTCGGCGTTTGCGTCCGCGCGCTTCGGAGCGATGTGGTGATTGTGCGCATCTCCGCCGCCCGCGCCCGCCGCGTCCACGTTGGTCATCGGTATCCCTTCGGGCGTGACCGTCTCCTTCGGAGGCTTAATCCAGCGCGCCGCGAGCATCGGCGTCAGCGTGAACGAGACGATGAGCGAGACGGCAATCGCCGCGGCTGAGGTCAACCCGAAGGACGACATGAAGCGCCCGACGATGCCCGTCATGAAGCCGACGGGGATGAAGACGGCGAGCAGAGAGAGCGTGGTCGCCATGACGGCCAGGCCAATCTCCTTCGTTCCCTGAATCGCCGCCTGGAAGGGGTGCATCCCCTTCTCCTCCACAAAGCGATAGATGTTCTCCAGCACCACGATGGCGTCGTCAATCACGATGCCGACCATCAGGGTGAGCGCGAGCATCGTCATCTGGTTGAGCGAATAGCCGAGCGCGGAGATGAGCGCGAAGGCAGAGATGATGGAGGTCGGGATGGCCAGCGCGGCGATGATCGTTGAGCGGAAGTTCCACAGGAAGAGGAAGACGATGAGGGCGGCGAGAAGACCGCCGACGATTAAGTGCTCCTCGATGGCGTGGAGACTGGTCTCGATAAATTCCGACTGGTCGCGCGTGACGACGATCTTGATGTCCTTGGGCAGGAGCGGTTGAATCTCCGCCATGCGCCGCTTGACCTCTTCGATGACGGCGATGGTGTTTGCGCCCGACTGCTTGCGTATGCCGAGCGAGACCGAAGGCACGCCGTCAAGCGAGGCTGCCGACTGCGGGTCCACGCCGCTGTCCTCGACGCGCCCTATGTCACTAATCTTGACCGGATACTTGTTCTTCGTCGTGATGACGATGTCGTTGAAGTCCTCGACGCGGGTGACGCGCGAGAGCGTGCGCAGCGTCACGGTGCGCGCGCCTTCGTCAAGGCGGCCGCCGGGCAGCTCCAGGTTCTGTGCGCGCAGGGCGTTCGAGACCTCTGTCACGGAGAGGTTGAAGGCGCGCAGGCGCTCCGGGTCAACGTAGATTTTAATCTCGCGCTGGCGACCGCCAAAGACGACGACTTCGCCGACGCCGTCGGCAGATTCTATGCGCTCCTGAACCTGGTTCTGGACGAGCGTGGTCAGCTCAATCGAAGAGCGCGGGGCGCTGATGGCGTAAACCAGGACGGGCTGCGAATCGGGGTCGGACTTTCTGACCACGGGCGGGTCGGCCGTCTCCGGCAGGCGGTTGACTACGGTGCTGATCTTGTCGCGCACCTCCTGGGTGGCGAGGTCCGGGTCTTTTTCCAGGTTGAAGGTGATGGTGATGTTCGAGCGCCCCTGCGACGAGGAGGAGCGTATCTCGTCGATACCTGGGACCGTGTTGACCGCGCCCTCTATGATGTCCGTGATCTCTGTCTCGATCTCCTGCGGAGCCGCGCCCGTGTTCGTCGTCGAGACGGAGACCGTCGGGATGTCTATCTTCGGGAAGCGGTCCACGCCGAGCGTAAAGAAGGAGAACCCGCCGACGACCGTCAGGATGAGAATGATGACGGTGGCGAAAACCGGACGGCGAACACAAATTTCAGCTAACTTCTGCATGGAAAACTCCGTTTTTAATTTGCGATTTTTGATTGGAAGAGGACTAAAGAATTATTTAATTAAGTTCTTGTCCTTATCCAATCTAAAATCAAAAATCGCGAATCTAAAATTCCCTCACTGCGCTCGCACGCGCGCTCCTTCGTAGAGTTGCTGTAGGTTGCTGGTGGCGACGATCTCGTCAGCCGCCACACCCGACAGAATCTGAATCATGCCAGACTCCTCCTGGCCGATCTGCACGACGCGCAGCTTCGCGACGTCGCCCTGGATGACGAAGACGCGGTAGGACTGCGTGTTCTCGTCGCCGAGCACGGCCGCGCGCGGCACGAAGACCGCGCGGCTGCCGCCCTGGCGGACAATGCGCGCCGTGGCGAACATGCCTGAGCGCAGGGCGTTGTCCCCGTTCTCGACCTCCGCCTCGACGGTCGCGGAGCGCGAAGCAGGATCAATTGCAGGGTTGACGGCCGACACCTGCCCGGCGAATTTCTTGTCCCGGTGCGCTTCGACTTCCAAAGAGACGCCCATGCCGGGGGTGATGAAAGGGACCTCCGCTTCCGGAACCTGCAACTGCAACTTGATGGGGTTGGTCCGCAGGACGGTCGCCACGATTGACGAGGGCGTCACGTATTCGCCGACGGCGATGGGACGGTTGCTGATGTAGCCTGCGTAAGGCGAGCGGACGATGGCGTCGCTCACGGCCTTCTGCGCGATGGCCACCTGCGAGCGGGCGGACTCGACCGCGGCCTCTGCGCTTTGAATGGCTTGATTACTCTGGCGCGCTGTGTTGATGGCGGATTCGAGCTGCTGGCGCGCGCTCCCCGCACGAGCCCTCGCAGTGTCCCTCTGCGTGCGGTACTGGTCATAGACGCTCAAAGCCACGTCGCCCGTCTCCACCAATTCGCGGTAGCGCCGCTCGTTGGCTTCGGCCAGCCTCAGCTCCGCCACGGCCTGGTCGTAAGCGGCGCTCGCGGCTCGCACTTCCGGGATGGCGCTGGCGTCGAAGTTACCGCCGGGGCGCAGGCCCAGTCTAGCCTCGGCCTGGCGGACCCCTGCGATTGCCTGCAACACGCTGGCCTGCGCCTGTCTCAGGCGAAGGCGCGCGTCCCTGTCGTTCAGCCGGGCCAGGACAGCGCCCTGGCGCACGAACGCGCCGACGCCGACCGGAGTTGCCAGGACCTGCCCGGAAGTCTGCGGCGCAACGTCCGAGCTTTCGTCCGCGATCAGGCTTCCCGAAGCCTGAACGTAAGAGGGCACTTCTCGCGAAACTACGGGCGCGGTCGTCACGGGCACCGGAGGCGACTCGGCTCCGGCCCCACGGCCGCCGCCCCTTCCTGTATTCCCGCCGGCTTCGTTGCCCCGTCCGGCGTTCGCCCTCGGCTCGGAGCGCCCGCCGCAGGCCGCGCCCATTAGGGCCAGGGCCAGCACGCAGCTCATGAATGCGGCAGCTTGAGGCCTACGGGAGAAAAATGAGAAAGACATGTGTAGCACTTATTCCTGGTTCGATATTTAGTCGGATGCTCTTTATATTAAGACGCCTCTCATTGAAGACGCCAGGAAGATGGTTCCGGTTACGGGTTTTTCGGTAGTTTTCGACGTTAATGGTCTGAATAATCCGGCCTTAACTTTACTAACTCTCCCGATGGCCCACAACATCACAGGGAATTTGTGATTAAAATGTATTATAGGGCAGGGCAGAGGTGAAAGGTATGTCAAACCAATTTCTTACATCTCACGTTCGCTTACCTGAGCCCGATTGAGAGCTGAAATTATTGTTATGGAAGAATTCACGAATAAAGTTGCCCTGGTTACGGGAGCCAACAGAGGAATCGGGTTGGAGGTCGCACGACAGTTCGCCTTGCTAGGCTTCAAGACATTTCTCGGCGCGCGCGATGCGGAGAGAGGCGCGGAGGCAGCACGTTCGTTACAGCAAAAAGGGCTCCAGGTCATCCCTGTTCAGTTGGACGTAACTGTGCAGCGTAGCATCGACGCCGCGAAGCATCTGGTCGAAGAGCGATTCGGCAAACTTGACGTGCTGGTCAACAACGCCGCTATTCTCTATGACTCCTGGCAGCGCGCGGAGAGCGCGAGTCTGGACACCGTGCGCGAAGCGTTTGAGACTAACACGCTCGGCGCGTGGCGCATGTGTCAGGCTTTCATCCCGCTACTTCGTAAGAGCCGACACGCCCGGATCGTGAACGTGTCGAGCGAGAGCGGTTCATTAACAGTCATGGGCGGGGGCACGCCCGCCTACGGCGTCTCGAAGGCGGCGCTGAACTCACTCACTAGAATGCTCGCCGATGAACTCCGCCCATCAGGCATTCTCGTCAACTCGGTCTGCCCCGGCTGGGTGGCAACCGATATGGGTGGCCCAAATGCGCCGCGCACGGTCGAGGAAGGCGCGGCGAGCGTCATGTGGGCTGCTGTGCTGCCGGACGACGGGCCGACCGGCGGGTTTTACCGCGACGGGGAACCCCTCGCGTGGTAAACAGCAAATCTATTGCTTCACTTAACGGAGGAGGGTAAGCGCCTGTGCCAGGTTTGATAGAAGAAAGCTCGAAGAAACTGCGCGTGTTTTTCAAGCTGGGCGAGGACGCGCCCCTCGCAGCGCCCGAAGCCCTGAAGCTTGAGTTGCCGCCGGAGTCAATCGAAGGTCTCGGCCACTTTAACATCGAATGGCACGTGATTCCTTCGGCCGACGCTGTGCCGCTCGACGATGATTACATGCACCGGCTCTACCCGCTGGCTTCGCGCAGTTTCACGAAGGCGCACGAGCATGGCTTGCCCAGCTACCGCGACCAGATCGTTAAAGGCCACAGCAGGCACCAGGGGCAGGTCGTCGGCGTGGAGACGACGCAGAAGCCGCGCTATCTTCCAGAGAACCGCCAGTTCTACGGGAGCCCTTACGGCCATGACCCGTCGGCTGACCCGTTCGTGGCCTACCTGGGCCGAGCCGGAATGGTCAACGGCACGCGCTACGCGCACAACTACCTCTCTTTGAGGGAATTCGTCCGGGTGGTGAATGAGGACTGGCGCTCGCGAGGACTGCTGCCGCCGGGCTACCGCGCGACGGTCTGCCCGCCCGCGGTCTTCAACCTCATTGGCACAGTCTTTCACCCGGAATGGAGCGAGACCGAAACGCTCGAACTAGGCTTCTACCGCGACGAGCGGGGCAACGCCACCTGCTACGCCGTAGGTCCGAACGGCCCCAATGATTTCTCCTACGTAGACGTAGTCGAGGGCGAAGGCGAATGGTCCCTCCTGGGCTTTCGCGTCGCGCTCGTGCCCGATGAGAGGTGATGAAGGTATGAAGGCACTCAATCAGCACTAAAACAATCGACAAGACTGATGATCACGATTACGTAGGTCATCACTGTAGGATAATGCCTACGTGCAAAGATCAAGTGTTCTGTCGCGTTTCGACATCCACGCTTCTATTTTCCTGCCGACATCTCAGATACCAACTCGATGAACCGCTCGCCCTGTGGGGAGACGGCTCCGAACTTGTAACAAAGAGCCACGGAGCTCTTTGCCCTCACTTTTTGCAAGGGGCGGTACTGAACGCCGCCCCAGCCGAGCTTCCTGAAGGACGAGGGCACCAGTGAGACCCCTAAACCGGCCTCGACCAGCCCCACGATCGTCAGCCACACCGAAGCCTCCTGCATGACCCGCGGCGTGAAGCCTGCTTCCCGGCAGACGCTCATCACTTGATCGTAGAGTGTGGGTGCAACCTCGCGCGGGAAAAGAACGAACGGCTCCCCGGCCACCTCTTCGAGATTCACTTTCGAGCGCCCGTTGAGCCGGTGGCTAGGCGGCAGCACCAGCACGAACGGCTCCATGAGGATCGTCTCGCAGGTCAGGGTCTCGTCCGCCACCGGCTCACGTAGAAAGCCGACCTCGATGGTGCCGTTGTCGAGCGCCTTCTTCTGCCGGACTGACGAGAGCTCGTGCAGCGAGAGGCGCACCTGCGGGTAGCGTTTCCTGTAGGCCCTGATCATGTCCGGAAGCGGACCGAGCAGGGTGGAAGTGGCAAAGCCTATCTGCAATGTTCCGCCCTCGCCTCGCCCGGCGCGGCGGACCTCCTGGAGACCTTGTTTTGCCTGTGCCAGTGTCCTACGCGCAACCGGCACCAGCGCCTCTCCGGCGGCCGTGAGTTTGACGCCCGGTTTGCGCACGAACAATTTGACGCCGAGCGCCTCCTCCAGGCGCTGTATCTGCTGGCTCAGTGGCGGCTGAGCCATGCCCAGCCTCTCCGCGGCCCGTGTGAAATGTAACTCCTCGGCCAGGGCCAGGAAGTAGCGCAAGTGTCTCAGCTCGATATTCTCTTCCATATTCATAAGATATTAAATCATATTTTCTATATGTTGGACATCTCAACTTTGGTGAAGATAAGATAGCTTCAAGGACATGTTCCAGTGGGGGGCTGCAATGAATATCAGAAAGTTATCCATTTTATTTCTGCTGGTAGGGGTGGTCGGTCTTGTCTCGGACGCACAGACTAAGGGCGGCGATCTCTCGATTTCACTCACTAACGCCGTCGCAGCCCCCACGCACCTCGACGCTGCTACCGAAAAGGACCGGGGGCTTCAGACGCGCCTGAGACAATATCTGGACAGGGTGGCCCTCTTCGGATTCTCCGGCGGAATACTGGTCGCGAAGAATGGGGCGGTGCTGGTAGAGAAGGGATATGGCTACGCAGACCGCGCGAGACGCCTGCCCAACACTTCCGACACAGTATTTTACATAGGGTCGAACACCAAGCAGTTCACGGCCGCTGCCATACTCAAGCTGGAGCAGCAGGGCAAGCTTAGCGTCAATGATCCGATCAGCAAATTCTTCGCGAACGTGCCGGAGGACAAGGCGGGAATAACGATTCACCACCTCCTGACTCACACCTCCGGCCTGGCCCACGACGTGGGCGATCTTTACGGCCGGCCCGTGGGCCGCGACGAGCAGGTCCGCCACGTTCTAGATAGTAAGCTCCAGGCTAAGCCGGGGACTTACGGCTACTCTAACGCCGGATATATGCTTGCCGCGGCGATAGTCGAAATCGCCTCCGGCTCCAGTTACGAAAGCTACCTGCAACGTAACCTCTTCGACCCGGCCGGGATGTCACACACCGGGTACAGACTGCCGAAGTGGGACCCGGCGAGGGTCGCGCACGGGTACGAGGCAGGCGTGGACCAGGGCTCGCCCCTGGACAGGGCATCATGGATGGCGGACGGCCCAACCTGGGCTGTGCGCGGGGCGGGGGGCATGCTCTCGACACTGGGCGACCAGTACCGCTGGCACCGCGCCCTGGAGGGCGACTCTATTCTCTCGGCCACACAAAGGCAGAAGCTCATTACACCCTACGTCCTGGAGGACGGCGGACCCACACATTACGGCTACGGCTGGTCAATCTCGACCACGCCACGCCACACCAGGCTCGTCGGGCACAACGGGAGCGATGGAATCTTCTACGCGTCGTTCGACCGCTACCTGGACGAAGGCGTCGTCGTCATCATGATAACCAACGAAATCACTCCGGAATTCAACGCTATTCATGAACGCGTGAAGCGCATGGCCTTCGAGCCCTTGAACCCGGTCGTGCCGCCCGAAGTGCCTGCGCACTTGAAAACGCCGCCCGTCAGCCTCTACAAGGGAAGATACCGCTCGTCCCGGTCTGCCGCGTTCGACATTTCCGTGGACGGCGACAGGCTCGTGCTGCGTCCAGTAGGGCAGGACGCCATCAACTTCCTTTGCGGGGCCGGGGACGAGCTAGCCAAAAATCTCACCCAGATGACGAGCAGCACCGGAACACTCCTGGCGGAGGCAAGAGAGGGCAAGTTTGATTTACTCCTCGCCGCGACGGGCAAGAATTTCGAGGCATTCAAGGGGTTCTTTGAGGGGCAACTCAAGGCAGGCGGGGCTGGTTCGGCCGAAATACTGGGTTCTGTGCCGGATTGGTGGACCGGCGACCTGCGGCCGGTAACTGTCATTAAGCCTGGGGCGGGGGCGGTGCTCCTGTCTGTATATTGGAAAGGCCCAAAGATTGTCGAGATGGGCGCCGGCGTTCCAGAGCCTTACCGCGCCGTGCTCATCCCCCGCTCGGACAAAGAATTTGTCGGTTATCATCCCGGACTAGAGACGGTGCTTAAAGTCAGCTTTGGAGGTGGGCCAGGCGGGCGGGCGAATATCTTGACGGTAACTACTCCGCACGGAACAATCTCTGCTCAGAAAGAAAGCCCTTGACCGAAGTCTAGTTAATTCATAGTGTCAGAATCCTAAAACTTTCAACGGGACGATACAGTTATATCGTCCCGTTCTAAGGCCATCGGTGGATTATTTCGTTCAGTATTCTACGGACCTCATCATCACTTCTTTTCCGGATACCAGTTCAGCAATCTCACTTCGATCTTCTCTCCACTGAGCGCCGTTTTGAACTCCTCCGTGTTCTGGCCGCGATAGTGGTAGGGGTAGACGACCTTCGGCTTGAAAGCCTTGACGCATTCGGCTGCTTCCGAGGGCGGCATCGTGTAGGGAAGATTCATGGGGATGAAGGCGACGTCAATATTTTTGAGAGCGCGCATCTCGGGCGTGCATTCCGTGTCGCCGGCAATGTAGACGCGCTTGCCGCCGAGACTGAGGATGTAACCGTTGCCGCGCCCCTTGGTGTGGAAGAACTGGCCCGGTTCCGGGCCGCGTTGAAGGTTGTACATCGGCACGGCCTCTATGGAGACGCCCGCGACTGTTTTGCTCTCGCCGTTGGCGAGCACGGTAGGATTCTCGATCTTCGGCGCGGCGGCGGCCGGCGCGACGACAGGCGCTCCGGCTTTGCGGATGCTGGAGATGGCCGCGGGGTCCAGGTG
>DATEMM010000365.1:0-20399 GCA_035275605.1 Pyrinomonadaceae bacterium | reverse complement strand
TTTTGGATCGAGCGCGACGTCGCCTGGCTTCCACAAATCAGGTGCGGCGGAGAGCAAGTCGTCCAGCGTATCAATGCGAAGACCCACTACGAGCGTCTTCAGCGCACGCGGATTACCGCCCAGCCTGTGGACGACTTCGCGCCGCCTCTCCGGCGAAACCGCTGCCTCCAGGCCCTGCGATTCCAAGAGTTCCGTAAATAGACTCTCAGCCTCCTGGTCAGGAAGACCCTGAACTTCCTCAACCTGACAATTCTCGCTCCATCGCTCGGTCTTGATAACCCGATTGCTCACGAGCAGCAGACGACCCTGAGCGTGCGGCGAATTGTTGAGGTCTTCAATCAGCTTCGCCCACACTTGTGGCGGGGTGTTTTTCTCTTTAGGAAAGAGCCGTTGAAATTCGTCTACTACGATGAGGATTTGCTCGTGGCGTAGAATGTTGAGCAGCGCCTTGTCGAGTCTTGCTTTGTCACCTTTGTCAATCTCCTGCACCAGGTTCGGCAATCCGTGAGCTTCCAGGGTGATCGCAAGCTCCAGAAAAAGATCAACCACCGGGTCGCCTGAGTCCATCTGAGGCTCTACCGGATCAAGACTCCGTGGCGCATGCGTTGCAACATTCCGTGCCAGTTGGGTTTTCCCACAACCTGGGAACCCCTGCAAGATAGCGACGGGAGGCCCGTCCGGCAGCCACTTATTTACCAAACGTTCCAGAATGTTTCGTTGTGAGCCGTAAAATCTAATTGTCATACCAGGGGCTCCATCTATCACGGCGTGGTGTGAGTATGTTCGGAACTTCAAACGCTGCCATTAATAATTCATGTTTGAATTACTCAAGGAGACTCTTGTGACGCCTAACGCATATTAGCCGCCCTCAAAGGCATCACGAATCATGCCGGAACATGCGCCTCCTGATTAGACGAACCGAGCCAGACGTCTATTAGTCCAACCGCGGCACAGCGAAAGGAGGCAGCCTCACGGCGCTTTGAAATGACTTATCAGGCGTGTGCGTCTGAATCGCTCTCACCTGAATCCCCAGCGCCTTAACGAGCGGTCCTTGCGGCAGACCGCGAGCGAGCGGGCGCGCGCACTCTCAATCGCCATCACCTCATGAGTTCTGTGATCGACGCGGACCTGCATGCAGGCGCAGCCGTAACCGTAGTTGACGTTTGTGCGCACCCACTGGCCCGGCCCGAACTCCGGCCAGTCGCCTTCGGCCTGGTGCCCGCCTTGAACTCCGATGACCCACTCCGCGTCACGGTCGTGCAGCGAAGCGTTGGCGGGCGTAGGATTGCTGAACCACCCGCAGCGCGTCTCGGACTGTACGACGGCGGGCGTGGCCGTGGTGGCGGGCCGCCCGCTGACCAGAGCCACTACGGCTAAGAGCAGGGAGCTAACGATTATCAAGCGTCCGGTGCCAGGTCTCTTCTTCATCTTCTCTCCAGGTTGACGGGCAGTTGACGCCATGCCCGGGATGACTTTGTAACATATTAGAAGCATAATAGATTTCATCCCCTGTTCGCCATAGCGCATCAGAACGAGTTGATTTCCCCGGACCGGCTCTCTCCCTTAATTCGCCCCCGATTATTTGAGAATGACCTTTGACGTAAAGGTTTCGGAGATGAGTATGAGGAACTTTCTAATCACCATCACTTTAGCGGCTGCGACCGCCCTGGCCCCGATTGTTTCCAACGCTCAGGCAGCGTCCGGGAGCCGCGCCGCGCAGCAGCACTTAATCGGCGAAATCACGTCCACGAATGAGGCTACGGGTCAGCTCACGGTCAAAACAGACGCGGGCGCATCCGTCTCCGTCATGACGGACGAGCGGACCGTTTACCGCCGCCTGCCGCCGGGCCAAACCAGCATCGAGCAGGCCGAGCAGATTACGCGCGCGGACGTGCGAGTAGGCGACCGCGTGCTGGTGCCGGGCGGCGCGGGCACCGCGCCCCAGGCTGCGCGGCAGGTCATAGTCATGGCGCGCGAAGCGATTGCGGCGCGGCGCGAACAGGAGCGTGAGGACTGGCGCACTCGCGGCGCGAACGGCCGCGTCGTCGCAGTGGACATGGGCCAGAGGCGGCTCACCATCGAGGCGCGCTCGCGCGAAGGGGCTGAGACCTTGAGCGTAGTGGTGCCGGAGAACGTGCGTTTCCGCCGCTATGCGCCGGGCTCCCTGCGACCGGCGGACGCCGTCCCCAGCACGTTCGCTAGTATTCGCGTGGGCGATCAGGTGCGCGTCCTAGGCAACCGCGACGGCTCGCGCATCACTGCGGAAGAGATCATCTCCGGAAGAATCGCCAGGCTCGGCGGCGTGGTCGAGTCCGTGGACGCTTCGCGCCGCGAGGTGACGGTCAAGGACAATCGTTCGGGACAGACGATGACGGTGGCACTTGGCACAAACGCTATGCTCAGGCGCATCCCGGCCGAACTCGCAGAGCAGTTCGGGCAAAGAGGCGAGGGACGGCGCGGTGGTAATGGCGGCAACTCTCAACAGCCGGACGGGCAGAGGGGCGAGCGACGCGGGCCGAGGCGCGACCGCACGGCGCAGGACGGGCAGGGAGGCGGTCGGCGACAGGGCGGAAGAGGACTACAGGGCATACTGGAGAATCTACCTCCCGTCACAGTCGCGGAATTAAAAAAAGGTGACGCGGTCATCGTCATGGGAACATCGGAAGCTGACGATTCGCACGTGACGGCCGGCACACTGATTACGGGTGACGCCGAACTCCTACAGCGGCTGCAACGCTTCGGGCGCGGCGACGGCCGAAACGGCAACATGAGTCCAGGCTTGCCGGGCGGCGTGATCGGCGGAGGCACCGGCGACAGGGAGCCGTAAAGCTCTAAGGCCGACTGTTACGGACGAGAAAAAGATTTTCCCCCACGGCGCGGCGCTCTCCTCCCCTCTTTGTGAAGCGACCGCTCATACTTAAATCAGGATGGTTAAGGGGAAGATGCGAATGTTCGAGGGTAAGAAGGGGCTGTCTTTGACCCTGCTCATCATAGCTCTGCTTTTCAGTTCTCATCAGGTTTTGGCACAGAGCTCGACCGGAACTCTGCGAGGCCAGGTTCAGGACGTGCTCGGCGGGTTGGTCGTCGGGGGCACTGTGACGGTGACGGACGCAGCGGGCGTGGCGCGGACGGCGACGACGGACGAGGAGGGGCGTTACGCCTTCGCGGGGCTCCCGCCGGGCCGCTACACCTTGCGCGTGGAATCGCCGGGTTTTGAGATTTACGAGAACCCGGCGGTCGAAGTCACAGCCGGCGCGAACGAGCCGCTCAACCTCACGCTGAACGTCGCCATCGCCGCCGAAGAGGTGACGGTCACGGCCGAAGCGCCCATCAGCACGGACCCTGAGTCTGAGGCGGGCGCGGTCGTCATCCGCGGCGCGGACCTGGACGCGCTCCCCGATACCCCGGAAGATTTGGCCGACGCGTTACAGGCGCTGGCCGGCCCTTCCGCCGGTCCTGAAGGGGAAGGAGAGATTTACATAGACGGTTTTAGCGGCGGCCGCCTCCCGCCGAAGGAATCCATTCGCGAGATTCGCATTAACCGGAATCCTTTCTCCGCCGAGTATGAGCGCCTCGGCTACGGGCGAATAGAAGTCTTCACCAAGCCTGGCACGGACAAGCTGCGCGGGCAGGCGTTCTTCAACTTCAGCGACGAGAGCCTCAACGCGCGCAATCCGTTCGCGCGCACACGTGCGCCCTTTCAATCACGCCGCTACGGCGGCAACCTGAGCGGTCCGGTCATACGCGGAAAGGCATCTTTCTTCTTCGACTTTCAGAGAAGCGAGACGGACGAGAACGACGTCATCAATGCGGTCATCCTGGACCCTGGGCTCAACCCCATCGCCTTCAACCAGACCCTCTTGACGCCCACGCGGCGCACGACTTTTAGCCCGCGACTCGACTGGCAACTGAACCCGACCAACACGCTCATCCTGCGCTACACTTATGAAAAGACGGATCGCGAGAATCAGGGCGTCGGCGATTTCAATCTGCCCGAGAGGGCGTTTGATACCGCCGGCACGCAGCACACGATTCAATTGACCGAGACGGCCGTCATCAACCAGCGAGTCATCAACGAAACGCGTTTCCAGTTCGAGCGCGACCGCACGCGTCGCGAGGGCGGGCTCTTCGCCCCGACCATCGTCGTGCAGGACGCCTTCACGAGCGGCGGCGCGCAGGTCCTGCTCTCGACGAATGACCTGGACAGGTTCGAGCTACAGAACTTCACCTCGTGGGCCTGGGGCGCGCACTCGCTCAAGGCCGGCGCACGTCTGCGCCACATACGTCTGACTGATGTCTCGCAGCAGAACTTTGCGGGAACCTTCACCTTCACTTCGCTCGAGCAGTACAGGCAGACGCTGCTCGGTGTCGCCGGGGCCAGGCCGGCGCAGTTCACACTCTCCGCGGGGAATCCTGAGGCGAAGGTCACGCGCACGGATTTCAGCCCGTTCGTGCAGGACGACTGGCGCGTTCGGCCAAACCTGACCATCTCGCTTGGCCTGCGTTATGACCGGCAGACGAACATCGGGTCGGGCCTGAACTTCGCGCCGCGCATAGCGTTCGCGTGGTCGCCAGGGGGCGGAGGCGGGCAGGCGCAGCAGAGGACAGTGATTCGCGGCGGGTTCGGCATCTTCTACAACACGCTGAGCGAAAACCTGCTTCTACAGGCCGAGCGATTCAACGGCATCAACCAGCAGCAGTTTCTGGTGACTGGCACAACGCCCGGCGGCGAGGCCATCCTGGACCTCTTCCCAGATGTCCCGTCCGTCGCGACCCTCGAAGCCTTCGCCATACGCCAAACCGTCAGGCGGCTGGCCCCGGACCTGCAAACGCCTTACACGTTGCAGACGGCGCTCAGCGTCGAGCGCCAGCTCTTCCGGCGCACCACGCTCTCCGTCAATTTCATCAACGCGCGCACGCTGCACGTCCTGCGCTCGCGCAACGTCAACGCGCCGCTGCCTGGAACGCTGGTCCGTCCGCTGCCAGACGAAGGCAACATCTTCCAGTATGAATCGAGCGGCCGCTTCAACCAGCAGCAGCTAATCGTCAACGTCAACAATCGGCTGAGCCCCAGATTTTCTGTCTCAGCGAACTACGTCTTTAACCGCGCGCGCAGCGACACGGACGGGGCGAACACCTTTCCCATGAACCAGTACGATTTCACGGGCGAGTACGGGCGCTCCTCGCAGGACATACGCCACAGGTTCACGCTGTTCGGGACCATCAGCGGCCTGCCCTGGGACATACGCTTGAGCCCCATTCTCATCGCCAACTCCGGACGCCCCTTCAACATCACGGTTGGGCGCGACCTCAACGGCGATACTCTATTCAACGACCGTCCGGCCTTCGCCACGGACCTGACCGACCCTGGCGTGAGGGTCACGCCCTTTGGCACGTTCGACGTCACGCCGTCAGCGGGCCAGGAGATCATCCCGCGTAACTACGCCACCGGCCCGTCCTTCTTCGTCGTCAACCTGCGCGTCAGTAAGATGTTCGGGTTTGGCGAGGTGACGCAGGCGGCGGCAGGAGCGGGCGGCGGCGGTGGTGGTGGCGGTGGCCGCAGAGGAGGCGGAGGCGGCCGTCGAGGCGGCGGCGGAGGCCGTGGAGGCGGTGGCGGTGACGAAGGGTCAGAGCGTCATCGTTACAACCTGAACTTCTCGGTCAACATCCAGAATCTTCTCAACAACACCAACGAGGGCGTGCCCGTAGGCAATCTCAGCTCTCCGCTCTTCGGGCAGTCGATCAACTCCGCGGGCGGTTTCGGCCGCGGCGGCGGAGGCGGGCAGACGGCCGGGAATCGCCGCGTCGAGCTACTGTTGCGTTTTAGCTTCTAAGGACTGTTTACTGAAAAAAAATCTAATTTTCTGTTCCGACAGAAGAGGGGAAACTAAAAATGATTCGACCTTCGATGCTGCGCCCTGCTGGGATTCTCTCTACTTTAATCCTGGCCCTGACGATGTGCGCCTGCGGTTCGGGCGGCGGGAACGCGACTGCCAACAATTCTCCCGCTAACAGGGCCGCCAATGTTCCGGCCGGCAATACCGGCGGGGCGACCAATCAGGCGGGCGGCACCGCCGCCGGAAAGGCGAAGCTTAATCTGAACACGGCGTCGGCGAATGATTTTATGACGGGCATTCCAGGCATGGGCAACAAGATGGTGCACGAGTTTGAAGAGTATCGCCCGTACCGTAGCCTCCAGCAGTTCCGCAGAGAGATAGGCAAGTACGTCAGCCCGGAGCAGGTCGCAGAGTACGAAAAATATGTCTTCGTGCCGATAGCCGTGAACGAGGCGGACGCGACGACGCTGCAACAGATTCCCGGCCTCGACGCGAGCGAGGCGCAGGCGTTGATCTCTGCGCGCCCCTACGCCTCGAACGACGCCTTTCTTTCCAAGCTGGCCGGCAGCATATCCGAGGCCGAACTGGCCGTCGCTAAAACTTACCTGGCCAATCAATGACCGACGCGGTTGTATTGCTGCGCCTGCGGCGGTTTCTGCTAACAGTCTCGGCGATGCTTTTCTGCGGGACGGTGGTCGAGTTGTGGCTGGTCGGGCACGACGAGACCATAGTGCAGTTGATCCCGTTCGCTCTGTGCGGGCTGGGATTGTTAATTGTCGTTGCCGTCTTGCTTCGCCCACGCCGGGCTGTCTTGATGCCTCTGCGCGCGTGCATGGGGCTCATTCTCCTCGGCAGCCTCTTCGGAATCTATCAACACATCGCCGGGAACGTAGAGTTTCAAAGAGAGGTTAATCCGAACGCGACGGGCCGCGAGGTCTTGATGGGAGCAGTCGGCGGCGGGAACCCGCTCCTTGCTCCGGGCGTCCTGGCCCTGGCCGCCGTGCTGGCGATGGCGGCCACTTATCAACACCCGGCGCTGGGAGAGGGAAGTGCCAATTCTTAATTCGCCAGGTCGTGCGCGGCTTCCGCGTCCAGGGTTCTTGAGATTTTGTCTATGTTCAGGCTCCGGGCCGAGGCGTTGAATATCTCGCGATAGGTCCCATCCCGCTCGTAGAGCTCTTCGTGCGTGCCGTGCTCCACGACGCGTCCCTCCTTGAGCACGAAAATAATGTCCGCATCAATAATCTGCGAGATGCTGTGCGAGATGATGACCGTCGTGCGGTCTTCCTTGATGGCGTCCAGGCTGTTCTTGATCTGTTCGGTGGCGATGGCGTCTAGACTCGCCGTCGGCTCGTCCAGAAAAATTATCGGCGGGTCTTTGAGGAAGAGGCGCGCGATGGCTATGCGCTGTTGCTGCCCGCCGGAGAGCAGGTGCGCTGCCGATTCATAACCTTGCGGGAGGTGCTCGATCTGCTCGTGCAGGTAAGCCTTGCGCGCGGCCTCGACAACTTCCTGGAAGGAGGCGTTGATGTTGCCGTAGCGAATGTTCTCCTCAATCGTTCCCTTGAAGATGTGATTCTTCTGTAGAACCAGGCCGATGTTCCTGCGAAGCGAATCAGTCTCGTACTCTGAGAGTTCCTTACCGTCGAGCAGAATCTTTCCGGTCGTGGGCGTATAGAATCTCGTCAGGAGATTTAGGAGCGTGGACTTTCCAGCGCCCGAAAGGCCGACGAAGGCGACCCGTTTGCCGTGCGGGATTTTCATGTTGACGTCGTAGAGCGCCTGCGTCCCGTTCGGGTAAGTGAAGTTGACGTCAATCAGCTCGAAAGCGCCCCGGATGTGCGAGACGCCGAGTTTGCCGCTCGACTCTATTTGATCGTCGGCGTCCAGAATCTGAAAGTAGCCTTCGGCGTAGGTGAGCGCGTCGTTCATCTCGTCGTAGATTCTGTGCAACTGCCTGATCGGGGCCGAGACGTTGCCGAACAACATGATGTGAAACATGATCGCGCCAATCGACATTCGCAGGTCGAGGACGAGATACGCGGTCAGGATGATGATGAGCACGACGCCTATCTGCTCGACGAAGGTCTTCAGTCCGTCGAAGATGAAGTTGGTCTGCCGCTGCTTGAGCTGCGCGCCCACCAGGTTCTGCTGCAAGCGAACCTGCTTCTCTTTTTCGTACTCCTCGCGCACGAAAGACTTAATCACGATGATGGCTTCGATGATGTTGTGCAGCCCGTTGTTCTTCTCTTCGCGCAGGGCGCGCAAGCCCCTACGCGCACCTTTAAGCATGGTGGCCTGCCTCTGGCTCAAGAGGAAATAGATGGGCAGGATGGCGGCGGCCACTAATCCGACGTAGACGTTGGCCAGGAACATGATGACGAGCGCCAGGATAGCGTTGGCGAAGAGGGGCAGAATGTCTATGAAGGCGCTCTGCACGAGCTTGGTCAGACTCTCAGCGCCGCGGTCTATGCGCGTTTGCAGGATTCCCGTCTGGTTGTCCGAGTCCGTGTAGAAGGCCAGGCGGTAGGTCAGGATTTTTTCGACCGCGAATTGCGAGAGACGGCTGGAGACGTTGACCCGAATCTTCTCTCCGAAGAGGTTCTGCCCGTACCTGAGTCCGGTGTTGAGAATCTCCTTGCCGAGCAGGATAGCGCTAATCAGCAGCAGGAGCGAGGCCCCCTGCGACGCTGTCCGGCCTTCCCTTAAAAGCCGCTCGATGGTGTCCACCGTGTAGCGCAGCACGATGGGATTGACCTGCGCGGCGAAGGCCCCCAAAAGAGTCAGGGTGAGTGAAAGGATGACCCAGCGGCTGTACGGCCTGACGAAGGGAACCAGCCGCCGTATGATTTGCCAGATACTCATTCGCGGGTGTCAGCCAGTTTTGAGAATTGTGCCAATCAGTGGCTGCGGCTGCGAACCACGATCACAGGGTCTTCTCTGGGTGGCACGAACAATTGTCCAGCCAAAGCCTCAAGGCTATGCTGTGCTTTCCCGGCGGTGTCATCGGCCACCACGAGGCGTGTGAAATCTCCTGAGATGGCTTGCCCTTCCGATGCCGGAAAGTACAGTGCGTGCCCGAGGAGCTTATCTAGAATCGAGGAACGCACCTCGTAGATCAAGCACACGGTCTCCGCGAGGCGTAGATAAACATTGGCGACCTGCCCCAGCAGCTTTCCGTCCCCGGTGATGACATTCGCCCCGACCAGATTATATTTGGCTAGGGGGAGAGCTTTGAGCGGAGAATCCTGTACGGGGAGGGCAGCCTCGTCACTATTGATCATCACCGCATCTTGACCGAAGCTATAAATCTCTCTGTAGTCAACCAGGCGCAGACTCCCATCAATCATTCGTAACGAAAGTCCGGCCAGTTCGCCCCTGACCGGGTCAATCAGGAGGTCGTGCGTCTGCCCTAGTTTATTCGCCGTCGCGCGTGACAGGACCGCCCTGCCGATCATTGCTTCGACCGTGTGAATGCCGTGCGCTAAAGACATCTGAAGTTTTCCCGAAACCTTTTGAGCAAAATTATTTGATAGAGGAGGAGAGCAAAGTCTTAAAGCCTTCGGTTCATAAAAAACGACTGTCAATGAATTGAATCGACCTCTCGTCTAGCGCCGACTCAAGTGATTGACAGCCGTCAACCGTTCTTCGGCGTCCGAAAATGAAGTCTCCCCCAAGCTTTCATCTTTGGTCATCGAAGAACGAAAACTCGATAGCGTCGCTGGCCCGTGCCTCATCAAACCGTTTTCTGTGTGGGCAAGGTTTATGCCAGTCCTTCACTCCGCTCACCAGATTAATTGCCAGCTTAATAATCTACGGAAAGCCATGAGAACTCGGGCCGCGCCGGAGGGCTAATCAGAACACTCGCGGGTATGAAAACAATACGGGTTTCTTTAAATAGAGTTCACCGAAGCACCGGAAGTAATTAAGTTCGTCAGCCGAACAGCCAAAAGTCCAGGCTTTTAGCAGTGCTTTTAGCAGTTCTTCAGAGCGAAGCGCAGGCGGAATAGCGCTTGCACAACAGCTAGTAGTGTTTACCTCTCCCGTTAGCCATCGGAACTAAAACAAGCCGGAGGAATTTTTCAATCATGAAGAGATTCGCTGCGTCATTGTTCTGCCTGATATTGCTCCTGACGGCCATAGTGCCGGAGACCTTCGGGCAGGACAGAAGAAGACGTTCACGATTCGGGCGCAAGGCGCGCACCGTAGCGATCATCGGTGGAGGGGCCGCCGCAGGTGCTTTGCTCGGCGGCAAGAAGGGCGCAGCCATCGGCGCAGGCGGCGCAGGGCTCTATGCCTTTAATCGCCGCGCGGCCAGACGCCATTTCAAAGGTCGCACGCGCACGATTGGCACAGTGGCCAGCGGTACGGCCCTCGGCGCGGGCGTCGGCGGCGTAGTTGGCGGAAAGCGAGCGGCTGCCGCGGGCGCGCTGGTTGGGGCCGGAGGCTCCTACATCTATCGTCGGAGCCAGCGACGTCGTCGCTACTAAATAAACGCGCAACCCTGGCGGCGAAACAATCGAGTCAGGACTAAATCAGGGTCGAATCGAGACAGATGGCCCAAGTTAACTTCAAGGGAAAGGTTAGACAGATGAAAAAATTAATTCTTTTGAGCGCAATCGTCATGCTCTTCGGCCTCACGGCCGAGACGTTCGGGCAAAGACACAGTGATCGCCGTCGAATCCGAAGCGGGATCAGGTCTGGACAGATTACGCGGGACGAGGCTAGAGCATTGCGTCTACGCAGGCACGAACTGCGGCAAGAGCGACGCATCTATCGTTCGGACGGCACGCTGACGCGCGCCGAGCGCCGCGACCTGCGTCACGACCGGCGCGACCTTGGCCGGCAGATTCGCAACGAGCGTCGCGACAACGAACGCCGTAACGGTTACTACTATGGCACCGAACACAGGCGTGGCAACGGTTATTACCGGCGCGGGGCGGGCTCACCGACCCACCCGGTCTTCGGTAATCGCGACGGGCGCCGTGGCCGCAATTAACTAAAAACTCAAACTCACCATGAAGATGGACGAGCCAGCGCTAGGTGTATCCAGCGCTGGCTCGCTTTTTACCTCTTGCGCTTAGCTGCCCTGGCGCTCGGAGACTATTTCCTTGACTCTCCCCACCTCGCCAGTTTCCAGCCTGACCTTAATCCCGTGCGGGTGGTGTGGGGATTTCGTCAGCACGTCTTTCACGATGCCGCGAGTCAATCTCCCGCTGCGCTGATCCTGCTTGAGCACGATGTCCACCTCAAGTCCGGGTCTGATGTCTTTCCTCTCCGCGCCGTTCATAGGTTAATAGTTTATCTATTAGAGAGACATGTCAATCACGCCGCGGGGGCGGTAAGTGTGGACAAGTTGTAGGGGTGTACGCAGGAGGCCGTAGATCGCCCGTCACGGCGTCGTACCTTTGGCACAGGCTCGGGCGCGCTCGGTGAGCAGATCGCGCTCGCGTGAGTTTTGCGTGAGGGCGGCAGCGCGCTCGAACTCCGCACGCGCTTCGTCGAAACGTCCGAGCTTGGTCAGAAGATCGCCGCGCACGCTTGGCAGGAGGTGATAACTCTTGAGCGCGGGCTCGTCAACCAGCGCGTCAGCAATCTCCAGCCCGGCCGCCGGGCCAAACGCCATCGAGACCGCGACCGCGCGGTTCAACTCCACGACGGGCGAGGGCACAAGCTCTGCCAGCGCGTCGTAGAGCGCGGCGATGCGCTCCCACTCCGTCTCCATAGGGGTGCGCGCACGCGCATGACAGGCGGCAATCGCGGCCTGTATGGCGTATGGCCCAAGCGTGCCGCCGAGCTTTTCCGCCCGGCTGAGCGCGGCGAGACCACGACTGATAAGAAGCCAGTCCCAGCGCGCACGGTCCTGGTCGAGCAGCAGGACGGGCTCGCCTCCTGGGCCGATTCGCGCGCGCAGGCGCGACGCCTGAATCTCCATCAGCGCGACCAGGCCGTGGACCTCCGGCTCCTTCGGCGCAAGCTCGGCCAGGATGCGGCCCAGTCGCAGCGCCTCCTCGCAGAGCGCTGGCCGCACCCAGTCATCGCCTTTGGTCGCCGAGTAGCCCTCGTTGAAGATTAGATACATGACTTCGAGCACGGACGAGAGGCGAAGGGCAAGCTCCGCCCCGCGCGGCACCTCAAAGGGGACGCGCGCTTCGGAGAGCGTCCGCTTGGCCCTGACGATGCGCTGGGCGACGGTCGCTTCCGAGATGAGGAAGGCGCGCGCAATCTCTTCGGTCGTCAGACCTCCGAGGAGGCGCAAGGTGAGCGCTGCGCGCGCCTCCTTGGAGAGCACCGGATGACAGGCCGTAAAGATCAGGCGCAGGAGGTCGTCGCCTATCTGGTCGTCGAGATTGGAATCGAAGTCCGGCACCGCTCTCTCCTGCGCCTCCAGCTCGCGGGCTATCTCCTCGTGCTTGCTCTCCAGCATCCGCTTTCGGCGCAGGAGATCAATCGCGCGGTGCTTGGCCGCAGTCATGAGCCAGGCTCCGGGATTTTCCGGGACACCCGTTTGCGGCCACTGTTCAAGCGCGACGAGGAGGGCGTCCTGTGCCAGTTCCTCGGCGAGGCCCACGTCGCGCACGATGCGCGCGAGGCCGGCGATGAGCCGCGCCGACTCGATCCTCCAGACCGCGTCTATGGCGCGGTGTGTCTCGGAACTCATCACGACAATTGACTACTGCTGCTGCTGCCGTTGCTGCTGCTCTGCGACCTGCGCGCGCAGGCGCTCTTGCCGCTCCCTCAATTCGAGACCGAGATTGCCGCCGAAGTCTTCCGCCTCGAAGACCTGACGAATCTCGACCTCGCCCTCCTGGAAGGGGGCGCGCTTGAGCCACTCTATGGCCTCTTCCCTGGATTTGACCTGCCACAGCCAGAAGCCCGCGATCAGCTCCTTGGTCTCCGAGAAGGGGCCGTCAATCACTGTCCGCTTCGGGCCCTCGAATTTGACGCGCGCGCCCTTGGAACTCGGCTGGAGCCCGTCGGCGGCGAGCATCACGCCGGCCTTGACCAACTCCTCGTTGAACTTGCCCATCTCGGCGAATATCTTCTCGTCTGGAAGAATGCCCGCTTCTGATTCCTTGTTAGCTTTGACGATAACCATGAATCGCATCTGCTTTATCTCCTTATAATTTTCTTATTCCGGGGCGGCTAAAACCGCGCCTCTACTTACACGACGAACGAGGTACACCGAGATCGACACGGGGCAGTATCTTTTTTTTGAAAGTATTTGTTAAGCGTAGACAGCGCTTTGACGGCGGCGAATCGTTTGAATTCCGGTGGCGGGTCAATTTAAACTCACACACCACCTGCCCTTTACAGAAACGGGCCCGACTTTCCCGAACGCGAGCAGGCGCTGAAATTCACTTCAAAGGATCACTCAATGAAACAGAACGGCACCCACAAATGGGTCTACCTCTTCGAGGAGGGGCGAGGCGACGATAAAGAACTGCTCGGGGGCAAAGGCGCTGGCCTGGCCGAGATGACGCGCGCTGGCCTGCCAGTGCCACCGGGATTCGTCGTTACGACCGAAGCCTGCAACGCCTTCTACGCGAATAACAAGCAGTTCCCGGACGGAATGTGGGAGCAGGTCGTAGAGGGCTTGCGCAAATTGGAAGAGAAAACCGGCAAGGGCTTCGGCCACCCGGACAACCCGCTGCTCGTTTCGGTGCGCTCCGGCGCGGCCTTTTCCATGCCGGGCATGATGGACACTGTGCTCAACCTCGGCCTCAACGACGAGACCGTGCAGGGCTTAGCCGCCCAGACCAACGACCTCAGATTCGCCCTGGACGCTTACCGCCGCTTCGCCTCGCTCTTTGGCGAGATAGTCATCGGCGTGGCGCATGAAAAGTTCGAGCGCGTCATGGACCGCTTCAAGGCGCAAACCGAAGGAGGGCGGGACACGGACCTGCACCCAGAGCAGTTGCGCGAAATCATCGCCGCCGAAAAACAGATCATCACCGCCGAGCAGAGCGGCCACGCCATTCCCGAAGACCCTTACGAACAGTTGCGCGTGGCAATCGCGGCGGTCTTCAATTCGTGGATGGGGCGGCGCGCCAAGGACTATCGCCGCATCAACCGCATCCCGGACACTCTTGGCACAGCCGTCAACATACAGGTCATGGTCTTTGGCAACATGGGGGCCAGGAGCGGGACGGGCGTAGCCTTCACGCGCAACCCGTCCACGGGCGAGAAAGCGCTCTACGGCGAGTACCTCCTGAACGCGCAGGGCGAGGACGTGGTGGCAGGCATCCGCACGCCGAATCCGATCAGCCAGCTACGCGAAGAGCTACCGGAAGTCTACGACCAATTCGCTTCTATCACCGGACTGCTTGAGCGCCACTATCGCGACATGCAGGACGTGGAGTTCACCATCGAGCGGGGCAAGCTCTGGATGCTCCAGACGCGCACGGGCAAGCGAACGGGTGCGGCGGCCGTGCGCGTAGCCGTTGACATGGTGCGCGAAGGTTTGATTGACAAGGCGACCGCTGTGCGGCGCGTCACGCCCGAGCAGTTGGACCAACTTCTGCACCCGACCGTTGACCCGAACGCCAAAACGACGGTGCTAGCGACAGGGTTGCCGGCCAGCCCTGGCGCGGCGCAGGGCCAGGTCGTCTTCGACCCGGACGAGGCCGAAGAGCTGGCGCGTGAGGGGGCGCAGGTCGTCCTGGTCCGCCAGGAGACCAGTCCAGACGACTTTCACGGCATGGTCGCGGCCCAGGCGATTGTGACGGCGCGCGGGGGACAAACGAGCCACGCCGCGGTGGTCGCTCGCGGCATGGGCAAATGCTGCGTCTGCGGAGCAGGCGACCTCGCCATTGATTACAGTCACCAGCAGTTTAGCGTCAACGGCACGGTCGTCCCTAAGGGTGAGTGGATCACTGTGGACGGCTCCACGGGAAGAGTCTTTCTGGGGCAGGTGCCGACGATTCAGCCGACGCTCGGCAACGATTTTAAGGAGTTGATGAGCTGGGCAGATGATTTTCGCCGCCTGCGCGTCCGGGCCAACGCCGACACGCCGCAGGACTCTAAGGTCGCGCGCGACTTCGGCGCGGAAGGCATAGGGTTGTGCCGCACCGAGCACATGTTCTTCGGCGAGGGCCGCCTGGCGGCTATGCGCGAGATGATTCTCGCCGACGGGGTCGGCGCGCGGGAAAAGGCGCTCGAAAAACTCCTTCCGCTCCAGCGCACGGATTTCACTGGAATCTTCCAGGCCATGCAAGGGCTGCCCGTCACCATCCGCCTGCTTGACCCGCCGCTTCACGAGTTCCTGCCGAACATACAGGAGCTGATGGACGAGCTTTCAGAGTTGAAGATGTCGCTACAGCACGCTTCCGCCATTCGCGAGATGGATAGGCTGCTCGACCAGATTGACGAGAAGCGCAGGCTGCTGCATCAGGTCGAGCGGATGCACGAAAGCAATCCGATGCTGGGCCATCGCGGCTGCCGCCTCGGGCTGATTTACCCGGAAGTGACGCGCATGCAGGTGCGCGCCATCTTCGAGGCGGCCTGCCAGGTCAAAGGCGAAGGCTACGAGGTCAGCCCCGAAATCATGGTCCCGCTCGTCTCCACGGCCGAAGAGCTTCATCACCAGGCGGAATTGATAAACGAAGTCGCGCGCCAGGCGATGGACGAGCACGGGATGACGATTGATTACACGGTCGGGACGATGATCGAGCTGCCGCGGGCTGCTCTGACCGCCAACAAGATCGCCGCTTACGCCGACTTCTTCTCGTTTGGCACAAACGACCTGACGCAGACCACCTTCGGCCTTTCGCGCGACGACTCGGGCCGCTTCCTCTCGAAGTACGTGGAGGACAAAATCCTGCCGGACGATCCCTTCCAGGTCCTGGACCGCGAAGGTGTCGGGGAGTTGGTCAAGACCGGAACGGCGCTCGGGCGCAGTGTGAAGCCCAAGCTCAAGGTAGGCATCTGCGGCGAGCACGGCGGCGAGCCCCGCTCCATAGCCTTCTGCCACGAGATAGGGCTCGACTACATCAGTTGTTCGCCGTTCCGCGTCCCCGTCGCGCGACTCGCCGCCGCGCAGGCCGCGCTCGACGAAAGCGGGGAAGCGAAGGCCGCAACGACATGAATGCGATTTACCGCGTCGGGATTAGCGACCTTCACGAACGCCAGACTGCTTAAGGCAATTCCTTTGGCGAAGAAGGCGTGTTCGGAGTTTACGCCCCTAGCGTGCTCAATCAGGCACGGCCTGCGACCTCGCCCGTCTGCGTGTTGACGCGGACGACTTCGCCCTCCTTGATGAACAGCGGCACGCGCACATTGAGGCCCGTCTCCAATGTCGCCTGCTTGGTCGCCCCGCCGGCCGCCGTGTCGCCGCGCATGCCCGGCTCGGCCGAGACGACCGCCAGCTCGACGTACTGCGGGAGTTCGAGCGAGATGGGTGCGCCGTTGTATTTCAGGACCTGTAGCGACATGCCCTCCTTGAGGTAGCCACGGTCGCTTCCGACCTCTTCTTCCGCGAAGCTGAACTGCTCGTAGCTCTTCTCGTCCATGAAGTGAAGCCCTTGAGTGTCGCCGTAAAGAAAGGAGGCGGGCACCATCTCGACGTCCGGCTCCTCGAACTTTTCTGACGAGCGAAAGCTCTTCTCCATGACCGCGCCGGTCAGGAGTTGGCGCAGCTTCGTGCGCACCATCGTCGCCGCGCCGCGCGCCGTCGGCGAGGCGAAGAAGACTTCCATGACCACGTAGGGCTGCCCGTCAACCGTAATCAGCAGCTTGCGCTTGAGCTCGTTGGCTGCAACTAACGCCATTAATATTTATTCCTCCAGTGAATCGAATGAGACCGGGAAACCGCCGCGACGGGTTCGCCGGCAAGAATTAGTGCGAAATGTTCCGCCGCGTGTCAAGCGGCGCGGACGTTGAGTAACAACCAGCCCCTGCGAAAGGTGAGCCCGCGGGCCTGTGTGGAACCCGGCCCGGATGGTTTAAGCTGTGGGGATGAAGGAGACGGAAGAAATCCCCTTGACGCAACGGGCGAAGGACGACGCGGCGGATGAGCCGCACGGCGAGTACACGCGCCGAGGTACAGCGCGCCGGGCCGAAGCCGCCCGGCAGATGGAGCGCTTTCGAAGGGTCGGTATCCTGCGCATAGCCCTCCTGGCCGCCGCGCTGGCGTTAGGCGTTCTCGCCTTCAAAGGCGCAATCCCCTGGTGGTGGACGCTTGTGCCAGCGGCCCTCTTCCTGGCGCTGGGCGAAGTGCAGAGGCGGTTTACAGAGGCGCGTCGCCGCGCGCTCCGGTCGGCGGCCATTTACGAGCAGGGGTTGGAGAGGCTGGACGATCTATGGCCAGGGAGCGGGGCAACGGGCGAGCGCTTCCTCACCCCTGCGCACCCTTACGCGGAAGACCTGGACCTTTTCGGCCGCGGCTCACTGTTCGAGCTGCTTTCGCGGGCACGCACGCGCGCAGGCGAAGAGACTCTCGCCAATTGGCTGCTCAGCCCCGCGCCCGCCGAGGTGGTCCGCGCACGCCAGGCAGCGATCACGGAGCTGCGCCTCATGCTGGACCTACGCGAAGACCTGGCCCTGCTCGGCGAAGGCTTGAGTTCAGGCGACAACTCGCGTGCGCTCACGGCATGGGCCAGCGCGTCACCGTGGCCTCTCTCTCCGGCCTTTCAAATAATGGCACTGGCGCTGGCGCTGCTCGCGGTCGTGACGCTCATCCTCTGGGTGTCTGGCTTTGGCGCGATTCCGTTTTTAATTGCGTTCGCGCTGGGCAGGGCCTTTGCCTTCCGCTTTCAGCCGGCGGTGAACCGCGTTCTTGGCACAGTGGACACTGCGGGGCGCGGCCTGTCTCTGCTGTCGGAGGTGCTGGCGCGGCTTGAAGTTGAGAGTTTCAGCAGCCCGCGGCTGGCGGAGTTGCGCGCGGCGCTAAACGTCGAGGGGCTCCCAGCGTCCAGACAAATCGCCAGGCTCAACCTCCTGATTGATCTGCTGGATGCCCGGCGCAACATGATCTTCGCGCCTTTCTCCCTTCTCCTGATCTGGCCGCTTCAGTTCGCCATACGCATCGAGAGGTGGCGTCAACTTTCCGGGCGGTCGGTCGCGCGCTGGCTGGACGCCGTGGGCGAGTTGGAAGCCCTCAGCTCTCTGGCCGGCTACGCTTACGAGCGCCCGCAGGACCCTTTCCCAGAGTTGACGGAGGGCGGGGCGTTTTTCGACGGGGAAGGGCTCGGCCATCCTTTAATTCCGGAGTCCAGGAATGTGCGCACGGACCTGCGTTTGTCGGACGAGACGCGAGTCCTCATCGTCAGCGGCTCGAACATGTCCGGCAAGAGCACGCTCTTGCGAACAGTCGGCGTCAACGCCGCGCTGGCACAGGCGGGAGCGCCCGTTCGCGCGCGACGCCTGCGCCTCTCTCCTCTTCAGGTCGGGGCCTCGATACGCATCCAGGACTCTTTGCAGGCCGGGGCCTCGCGCTTCTACGCGGAGATCAAGCGACTGCGCCAGATAGTGGATTTGACGAAGGCTGGGCCGCCAGTGCTCTTCCTGTTGGACGAAATCCTGCACGGGACGAACTCGCACGACCGCCGCATAGGGGCCGAGGGCGTGGTCCGCGGCCTCATCGCGCGTGGCGCTGTCGGTCTGGTCACAACGCACGACTTGGCGCTGGCGCGCATCGCCGAAGAACTGGCCCCGCGCGCCGCGAACGTACACTTCGAGGATCATCTGGAAGACGGCGTGATGGCCTTCGATTACAGGCTGCGCCCCGGCGTGGTCGAGAGAAGCAACGCGCTGGAATTGATGCGCTCCGTCGGGCTAGAAGTCTAAACCAGGGAGTAGGGCGTGGCGACGACTTCTATCTCCAAGAAAAAGCCGCAAAGCAAATCTGTTGGTCTCAGATAAAGAGAGGTCGGAGTGAGTTTGGCTCACTCCGACCTCTCTTTCAGTCAGACACTATCCTGTGACGCTCTACTCCGGGTTGTTGGTAGGAGAGTCGTTGCTCGACGTTGATAGGGAGGGCGCGCTCTGCGTCAGCCCGCGGTTGACGAGAATCTTGACCTCGACGCGGCGATTCTCGGCGCGTCCGGCGCGCGTCTTGTTGTCCGCGATGGGCTGCGACTCGCCGTAGCCGTAAGGCGTGACGATGCGGCGAAGCGGAATCCTGTGGTTCTCCACCAGGTAGCGGATCACCACGTCGGCTCGCTGCTGGCTGAGGCGGCGGTTCAGTTCCGTGCCCCCTTCGGCGCTGGCGAAGCCGCTCACTTCCAGCACGTAGCCTTTGGCGTTGAGGGCCTTGGTCGCGACTTCGTCCAGTTGCGCTTTGGCGTCGCGCGAGAGCACGGCGCTGCCCCTGCGGAAGGTGATGCTGGAACTCTCCTGCGGGACGTAATCGTCCAGCGCAGAGATGCGCTCGTTGGTCGCGTTGACTCCGACGAGCGCCGCGTCCGCGGTCTGCTGCGCGGCTTTGGCTCCGCCGTTCGCTGCGTTGGAGACGGCTGCAAGCTCGTCAATCTGGCCAGAGAGGCGCTGCGAATTCTGCTCGACCTGGTCAATCCTGCCTTCGGCTGAGCCGACGCGCGTTTCCACAGGGTCCACGCGCGACTCGACCGTGCGCGCGACTCTGAGGTCGGACTCGTTGAACCTGACTTTCTCGGCCACGAGTTGACCGCTTGAGTCGCCGCGGCCTTCGACTTCCAGGTTGAGGCCGCGCAGGATGTTGGTCACGCCGTAGTTGGTGCCGCCTCCGAAGAAGCCGCCTTTGGATTTGACGCTCGTCCTGTCGGTCAGAAGCACTGTGAACGTGCTGCCCGTCATGTCCTGAACCGTGAAGGTGTCCGCGTCGCGGCGTGTGACCACGCCCTTGACCTTCATCTTTTGGCCGGAGGCGACGGCCGTTGAATTGGTACGTTGCGATGTGGCCCCGTTGTCCTGTGCCAGAATTGTCGGCGAGAGCAGGAGGAGGAGCGCGAGCGAGGCACACAAATAGTTAAAGTTTCCTAAGCGGTTCGACTTCATCAATAATGTCTCCCTTAATCACAAGAAATTTTGGATCGGCGGCGGCACCGTCGGCGGACACGCGTTCGCTTAGCGTGCGAGGGTTCCACGGTAAGCAGTACGGCCGTTCGTCTCTGCGTGGAAGATAACCCGGCCCGCGTGCCCGCAGGGTTGCGATGACGTTACGAATAAGGTGCGGTATCGTTGTTCAACACTAGCCGCGGGCGGAAAGCGAACGGTCTCAAGGCATGATAAAAGGGCCACCCGGAGGCTCCGGCTTGTTCGGCTTACGAAAGAAGCCGGGGCGACAAACACCCGACGAGTTTGACGCCCCGGCCTTCTTGTGAAGGGAGAATCAGTTGTTCCCCTCTTTAAGGCTTCATCTTATGAAGGGGCGCGGGGCGAGTGGTTGCGGGTTCGTTGCGTTACGATTGCGAGCGCTTAGTAATCGAGTCCCTCTTTCGTGTCTGCATGGCCACGTGACAGCCCGCGCAGGGATAGGCTATGCTTTGGCGGCCGTCAGGAGTTTGAAAGTAAAGTGTGAAATGGCCTGCATCATTTCGCATTTTTCCGGAGAGGTGCAGGAGTGGCTGAACTGGCAGCACTGGA
>DATEMM010000364.1:0-14979 GCA_035275605.1 Pyrinomonadaceae bacterium | reverse complement strand
TATTATATATGACCCCTTCGGGGTCTAAATCATTTATGACTTTTATGACTTTAAGGCGGGCTCATTGCTCTGTTCAAATTGACCCGCTACCAGGTTCTACCTGGCTTTCCTTGCCGTTTTGCTCGCCGCCTTCCGTGTACGCCGCGCGCTCTTTTTGGCCGGGGCTGCCCGCTTCTTCGTTTGTTTACCCGCACGCTTCGCTGCCCGCCCGCCTGCTTTCTTAGTTTTCCTCTTGGAAGAGGCGCGGGCTTTCTTCTCAACGCGGCGCGTCTCGCTGCGCACTTCGATCGTCACGGGGTTGATGCTTGAGGCGGCGTCCGAGACGACTTCGCGGGCGGTCTCCGCGACCGCTGACGCTTGATTGAAGACTGTGCCGGCGATACCGGCGGCGCGGTTGTACGCCTCTTTGACGAGTTCAAGCGGAGCGGAAAGTAGATCGCTTCCCGGCCGGGTGCTTTCCTCCGCGGCGCTCGCGGCCGGTCTACGCCTGCGCCCTGTGCTGCTCCTGATCTTGCTGACCTGCTTGAGCAGGTGGCTCTTGATCTTTTCCCGTATGACCTGGATGCTGTTCTCCTTCCCGAACTGGTTCTTAAAATCGTCGCAGAACTGACCGTACTTGCCAGAAAACTGTATGCACCACTCTTCTTTGCCCGAGGGTCGGCAGACATCCTTGATCTCGCAGTCGATCTCAAGGTCGTGTATGGCCCGAATCGCCGCCCCGTTGATTGATCGCTCGTCCATAATCACCTCAAAAAAGTACTGAGTACTGAGTTAAAAGAAAGAATGTTTTTACTCAGTACTCAGTACTCAGTACTCATCACTTCCTTTATTTTTTCCCCTGTGCCAGGGGGAAGATGGGTTCGATGTCTACGGGGACGTTGCCGAGACGGTCAAGGGCCTTCTGCATCGGCGGGCGAATGACCCCGTACTTGTCCAGCATCGCCTTGGCCTTGTCGTAAGAGCCCTCTGCCTGGATGGTCATGATTTCGCTCGTCAGCTTGCGCACGGCGTCCTTGACCTTCGCCCGGTTGACGCTAAACAACCCCGTGCGCTCGTCGTAGCGGAAGGCGTCCTCGTCCATCAGGTAGTTGAACTGCACGGCGATGCCGCGCCCGTGTGCCTCCGTGGTGCCAAACCTCACGGAGCGAAACGCGCTCGCCAGAAACGTCGTGTAAAGCGCGCTCTCGGTTCGCCGGTCAACCACGCCCTTGTCCATCAGGTATTGCAAGGCCCAGAGTCCTGTGATGTCAGCCTTCGCCTCTTCGAAGGCGGAAGAAAGCTCCTTGAGCTGCTTGCGAACGGTCGTCTCCTCGCCGCCGACAGTGATGTTGTGCGGCCCGAGCCCGTGCATCAGCTCGTGCGCGAGAATGTGCGTGAAGAACGAGTCGAAGGAGATGTCTCTCTGGTCGGCCGCCGAAAGCACGACCTTCGAGATGGGAATCAAAGTCTGTTTGAACTTGGCCTCCTGCACGTTCTTGAGCATGACGCGCTTGGAGCCCTTCTCCTTGACGACGCGCTCGTCGTTCGGCAGGTTGTAGGCCGCGGTCTGCACGCCGCTGTTGCCCTCGCCCGAGGCGAAGACTTCGTTGACGACGCGGATAGGTGAGGCCGCGCCTAGTTTCGGGTTGCGGTAGCGAGCCTCGATCGGCAAGTTGTCCTCCAGCTCCTGCAAGTACTGGCTGAACTTCGCGAGCTTCGCCGACTCGGCCTCGTCGCGCAGCGTGACGTAAGCCTCGAACGCAGCCTTGTAGCTGAACAGCTCGTCCTCATAAGTCTCGTATGGCCCGATGGTCACTTCGATGGGAGAGTCCAGGTCCATCCAGGCCACGTCGCTCTCGTAGTAATCGTTTGAGGCGAAAGCGTCGGCCCTCTTGGTCAGGAAATTTTTGAGCGTAGCGTTCGTCGTCAGCGCCGCAGCCTCGCGCAGGAGCTTCGCAGCGGGGACCAGGAACTCGCTGTACTCCTGGCTGTAAGGCGCGACCTGGAGCTTGCCCGCGCTGTCGCGGCGAATCGTGTAGAAGAAGCCCAGGGCGCGTTCCCTGGCTTCGAGCGGCAACCCTTGCGCCCAAGCCTCGAACTCCTGCTTGGTCATTACCTCCGGGTAGAAGTTGGCTCCCAATGGTTTCTCGCGCGGCACGCCGTCGATGAAAGGCTCATTGCCGTCGAGGCGCGACCAAGGGCCGTTGTTGATTCGGAAGTAGTGCAGGCGCTCTCGCCCCAGCGGCGTTTTGTCCTGCTCCAGCTTTTTCCGGAGCGCCTCGTTGCCGCTCCAGACCTGGCGCAAAAAGAGCGGGTCGAGCAGGCGCGCAGCCTCTATGATTTTGGCTAGGGCGCTGCGGTCTCCGGCCGAGAGCGCGGAAGTGTCCGCCGTGACGACCGTCGGCGCGAAGCGGCGAATCTTGGCCGCGAGCGTCATGTCGGGCTTCGTCTGCTTCCCTTTGCCGGTTGGATTACCGTTCATGGTGATGGCGAAACTCAGAATCAACGCCAGGGAACATGCCTTCGTTCTTACATTCATCGTTATTCTTTCTCCAGAAAAGTCTCATCGTTCTTAAAATCAGCGAGCGCCCTGCCGGACAATTTTCGTCGCGCGGTCAATCTCTGCGGCCAGAGCCTCTACGGTCTCCGCGATGACGTTGACCTGCTCGGTGGCCTCTTTCCAATTCCGCTGCTCGATGGCCTCGCGCACGCCCGGCAATGTCTTGACCCCGTAGCCAGTGTAAAAGCCGGGCGCGTAAATCTGGTGCTTGAACCAGGGGCGGCGCGGCAATCCCTGCTCACGAGTCATCGCGCGCTCGGTCTTAATCAAAGCCTCGTCCAGGGATTTTTGCGCGTCGGGTGAAAGAGAGCGGCCGGCGGAGGCTGTCTCGTTCATCGCCGCGTCAAAGGAGCGCGCGCTCTCTTGCAAACGGGCGAGCGAATTTTGCAGCGGCGCGAAATTCAGATAGGGGACGGGCGTTTCCGTCTTCGGCGCGACGTAGACCTGCGTGGGGTCCGAGATGATCTCCAGCGTGCGGTCCGCAATCTGCCGGTTACGTATGCGCGTCTCCTCGCGCATGTCGTCCGCCAGCTTCGTCACCTCGCGAACGTATCGTTCGACCGCGTCGGCCAGGCTGCCGAAAGCGAGCGGCAGCACGTCAGCGTTCGCCAGCCGCATCACGATGCGCCCTCCTGTCTGTGCCAGAGCCACGCCGTAGTCGAAGTTCGGATCGCCGAACCGCGTGTAGTGGTCGAACGAGTCGTAGATGGAATGATAGGAGCCGCCGCCGTCCTCACCGCCGTAGCCTATGTTGAGCGAGCTGATGCCGAGGTGCTGTATGAAAGGCGTGTAATCCGAGCCGGAACCCAGAGCGCCGATACGATAATCCGCGCGCTCGCGCGCCTCGCGCCTGTCGTCCGCGCTCCCGCGAACCATACGCAGGGCGCGGGCACGCTCAATCACCGGGACCTTCGTCTGCGGGTCCATCACGTCGCGGCCGACCTCGTTGACGAATTTCTCAAGCGCGTGCGAACCGCTGACGAAGAGGAAGCCGCGCCCGTTCGAGTCGGAGTTGATGTAGACGGCTCCGTTTCGCTTGAGCAGGTCGGCGTGTGTCTCTGCCCACTCAGTCGAGCCCAGGAGCCCAGGCTCTTCGCCGTCCCAAGCCGCGTAGACGATGGTGCGCTTGGGCCTCCACCCGCCCTTGAAGAGTTCGCCCAGGGCGCGCGCCTCTTCCATCTCGGCCACAAGACCGCTGATGGGGTCGTCCGCGCCGTTGACCCAGGCGTCGTGATGGTTGCCACGGATGATCCATTCGTCTGGCCGCTCCGCACCGCGCAGCTTCGCTATCACGTCGTAGGCCGGGACGGTCTTCCAATCGAATTCGAGCTTGAGATGGACGGTGGCTGGGCCAGGGCCCAGGTGATAGGTCAGGGGAAGCGCTCCGCGCCAGTCTTCCGGGGCCACAGGGCCGCCGAGCGCTCGCAGGAGCGGGAGCGCATCGGCGTAAGAGATAGGCATGACGGGAATCTTCGTCAGCGTCGGTGCCTCGCGTATGTTCAGACGCTTCGCGTCTTTGGTCGAGCCTACGCCCGGCGTCAGCGGGTCGCCGGGGAAGAGGGGCATATCTGCGACCGAGCCGCGCTGCGCGCCGTATTCGTTACGCCAGGCACCTTTCGGGTAAACGTCGCCCTGAAAGTAGCCATCGTCGCGCGGGTCCGAATAAATGAGGCACCCAGCCGCGCCGTGCTCGGCCGCGACCTTCGGCTTGATGCCGCGCCAGGAGCCGCCGTAGCGCGCGATGACGATCTTGCCTTTGACATCTACGCCGCGCTCAGCGAGCGCGTCGTAATCCTTCGGCACGCCGTAGTTGACGTAGACGAGTTGTCCCGTCACGTCGCCGTCAACGGAGTAGGCGTTGTAGACGGGGAGCTGTTCATTCACCTGATTCGAGGTCGAATCTTCCGAGAGCTGCGGCTCGGCTATGCGGGCCGTGAACTTTTCGGGCGCGAGCATTTCCAGCAGGCGCGTCTTCGGCACGGGGAAGAGCACGTCGAACTGCTCGATTTCGGTTTCGAATCCCCAGGAGCGAAACTGCGAGGCGATGAACTCGGCGTTCTCCTTGCCGTAAGCGGACCCGACGTGATGCGGGTGGGCGGCCAGGCGCTTCATCCATTCGCGCAGGTTCTCCCGTTTCAGCAGGGAATCAAAACGCGCTTCCAGCTCGCGCTGGCTGCTCGAATGGTCGCGGCTAAAGCCCAGCAGGGGTCTGTTATCGACGGGCGCGGCCTGCGCGACGAGCGCGAGCGATAGACTCAAGACGAAGAGGGCGCGTAAGCGGCGCAGATGCATCGAATCCTCCGGGTGGTTTCAGGAATGGAGAGCGAAATATGTTTCTAAACCGCTTCCGGCGGAGAGTCAACAGGGGAAGAGCAGTGGTCGGTGGCCGTTGGCCAGTGGTCAGTGGCCGGTGGTCAGTGGTCAGTGATTAAAATTGACGAGTAGTGCCGCGTAGCGGCCCATTGAATTTAGCCCGGCCTTTCAAGGCCGGGAGAGCGAACGAGGAGCAAAAGGCGTCGCGTCAGCGATGCGTGAATCGATACGGACGTTCTCATTCACGCGTCGCTGACGCGACGCATCTTCAATGGCTATGGCATACCCGGCCTTGAAAGGCCGGGCTACAATCAACGCGCCGCTACGCGGCGAAATCGAACTGGCTTTAACAACTAACACTACCTCACTGCTCACTACTCAATGCTTACTGACCACTGGCCACCGACCACTGACCACTGACTACTGCTTTATTCCCCCGACTTGGATTATAATGCCCGCCTTGCCGTATCTTTCTGCCCTTGGAAAGGAGCCCCGTGAAAACGAAAATTCGTCGTCGTCTCTCTCTGCTGCTCGCCCTGCTGCTGCTTTTGGCCCAGGCGCTGCCCGCCGTCGCGCAGACGCGCAGGCGGAATCCGCCCCCAACGCCCGCGCCCGCCCCTATGGGCCAGATCGCCAGACCTGCGGACACAGGTGGCACAGTCCCGAAGATTGCTTTCGAGAAGTACACGCTCTCGAACGGCCTCCAGGTCATCCTACACGTTGACCGCAAGCTGCCGGTGGTTCACGTCAACCAGTGGTTCCACGTCGGCTCGAAGAACGAGCGCGTGGGCCGCAGCGGCTTCGCTCACCTCTTCGAGCATATGATGTTTCAGGGCTCGAAGAACGCCAGCAAAGAGTATTTCGAGTACGTCGAGGCGGCTGGCGCAAACCTCTTCGAGGGTGGCGTCAACGGCACGACCAACGAGGACCGCACCAACTACTTTGCGACCGTCCCTTCAGGCAACCTGGAACAGATACTGTGGCTGGAGTCAGACCGCCTGGCGACGCTGACGGACGCGCTGACCATCGAAAAGCTCAACAACCAGCGCGACGTGGTCAAGAACGAGCGACGGCAGGGCCTGGAAAATCAGCCCTACGGCCGCTCCTTCAAGCTCATCGTGGAAAACATGTTCCCGAGCGGCCACCCTTACGCGCACGACGTCATAGGCAGCCACGAGGACCTGACGGCGGCGAGCGTTGACGACGTCAAGGACTTCTTTAAGACCTATTACACGCCGAACAACATGTCGCTCGTCATCGCGGGCGACTTCGACCCAGCGGAGGCCAAGCGCCTCGTCGAAAAATATTTCGGCACCATCCCGGCCGGGCCGCCGCTGGACCGCCCGGCCAAAGGAGTCGCTCGCCTTGAAGGGGAAAAGGTCATAGAGGTCAACGACCGCGTGCCGCAAGAGCGCACCTATTTCGTCTGGCACTCGCCAGCCTTCTTTGACCCCGGCGACGCGGAGCTCGATCTGGTCTCGTCGATTCTCAGCGACGGGCTGACGGCGCGCCTCAACAAGGTCCTGGTCTATGACAAGCAACTTGCTTCCGACATCGTCACCTTCCAATGGTCCCACGAACAGGCAGGGACTTTCGTCATCTGGGCGACGGCCCGGCCCGGCGCGCCGCTCAAACAGATCGAGCAGATCGTGACGGACGAAATCGCGCGCCTGGCCAAAGAGGGGCCGACCCTCGCCGAGCTTAACCGCGCGAAGGTGAAGTGGGAGTTCGGGTTCATCACTGGGCTGGAGCGCATCGGCGGCTTCGGCGGCAAGTCGGACCGCCTCAACCAGTACAACACTTTCCTGGGCGACCCGAACAAGTTTGAGGCGGACTTCGCCAGGTATCGCAACGCGACGACGGAGAGCGTGCGCGACGTCGTCGCGCGCTGGCTCAACACGCGCAACCGCCTTCTGGTCCGCTTCCACCCGGAGCCTTCGGGGCGCGAATCCCAAATCGCCCTGGACCGCTCGAAGCAGCCGGGCCTCGGCGGCGATCGGCCCTTCATGGTTCCACCCGTCAAGACGGCGAAGCTCGAAAACGGGATGGACATCTTCGTCGTCGAACGCGCTGACCTGCCCAAAGTCGCCGTCAGGTTTATGACGAAGGCGGGCAGCGTTCACAACCCCGTGGGCAAGGACGGGCTGGCAGACCTCCTGGTCGAGACGATGAAGCGCGGAACGAAGACGCGCAGTGCGCTCCAGATTGAAGACACGCTCGGCGACCTGGGCACGGGCATCTTCGGGGGCGCGGGCACGGAATCTTCAGCCGCCTCCTTCGAGGTCCTGAAGAGGAATCTGCCACAGGCGATGACCATCTTCGCGGACGTCATACGCAATCCTGCGTTCCCGGCGGAAGAAGTTGACCGCGAGAAGAAGAAGCGGCTGGACGCTCTGGCACAGGACGCGGAGGACCCTAACGCCATCGCCGGTCGGGTCGGGCAGATGCTGGCTTTCGGCGCAGATCATCCTTACGGGCGACCAGGGCGCGGCTTCCCCTCGACCGTCCAGCAATTGACCCGTGAAGACTTCGTGCGCTTCCACGAGGCCAACTGGAAGCCCGGCAGCTCCGCCCTCATCTTCGCCGGGGACATCACGCTGGACGAGGCGCGGGCTCTCGCCACACAGAACTTCGGGAGCTGGCCGGCGGGCTCCGCCCCGACCGTCTCGATACCCGCGCCGAAGCCCGTTGGCCCAGGCAAGGTTTACCTGGTTGACCGGCAGGATGCGGCGCAGACGGTCGTGATGCAGATTCTGCCGGGCGCGCCGCGCAAGACCGAAGACTACTACGCCATGAGTTTGGCGGACGCTGTCTGGGGCGGCGGCTTCGGCACGCGCCTCAACCTGAATTTGCGCGAAGACAAGGGCTACTCCTACGGCGTCTTCTCCTTCCCGACCTTCTTCTCAGAGTACGGGATGTGGCAGTCAACCGGGGGTGTCCAGACCAACAAGACCAAGGAGTCCGTGACGGAGTTCGTCAAGGAGCTGAAGTTCCTGGCGGGCGAGAAGCCGATTTCGGAGAAGGAGCTGCTGGCGGCCAAGGCCAATCGGATACGCGGCTACGCGCAGCAATTTGAATCCGTCGGCCGCATCGCCGACCAGGTCGCGACCCTCTGGTCCTACGGCCTGCCGATGTCCGAGCTACAGCGGGAGACGACTGAGCTGGAGCGCGCAACGCTCTCGGCAGTCAACGCCGCCGCGAAAAAGTACGCGGTCCCGGCCTCAACCATGATGCTGCTCGTCGGCGACCGCTCGAAGATCGAAGCGGACGTGCGCGAATTGAAAGTCGGCGACGTGGTGATTCTGGACGCGGAAGGAAAACCCGTAGGGAAGTAAGAGCTGGTAAATAGTAAATGGTCAATGGTAAATGGAAGCGTTCTCCTATTCACCATTGACCATTTTCTATTTACTACTGTTTTGCCTCACGCTCGCTTGAGGTTGCGCGGGGCCTGTGTCCTGGTTCCGCCTTCGCCGGCTGAAGCTTCCTTTTTCAAGGGAGCGTTTGACTCGGCCTGCGTCGCCTTCACCTTCTCGACGCGGGCGGTGATGCGCCGGTCCAGGTCTGCTATCTGCTCCGGGGTCAGGCGGTAGATGTTGGTCTGGTTGTGATAGACCTTCGCGCCCGTCACTATGTCTGCCTGCTTGAAGCCGAAGCCCTCGGCCTTGGTAATCAATTCCTGAATCGTCATCGGCGGCGGAACAAGGCTGATCGGCGACGGCTTCTCTTCCAGAACTTCCGGCACGGTCTGTGGCTTCGGGGCCTCCATCGGCAAATCCGTGCCGTGCTCGCGCTTCATGTGGTCAAGGAAATCTTTGAAGCTGACGTTGCCCGTCAGCTCGAACCCGACCTCAAACGCCGGGCTGTTGGATTTGACCACCTGGAAGACACGCGTCACTTCGCCGTCGCGCTCCTGCACGGAGACTTCGACCATGATGTCCACGAAGTATTCCAAGCCGCTCGCCGTCATCGGCAGCACGCGGCCCACCTCGTTGTCCTCTTTGGCCTCTTTGCCCTTGGCCGGAATCTGGTCGCTGATGACGACAGACTTGCCGCTCTCCATGCAGAGCCTTCTCAGGACGCCCTGAAGAATCATCTGGTCGGCGGCCAGCTCTTCGGCGGAGGGCTGTGCCAGCGGGTCCCCTGTGCGATCGCGCACGGCTGCCACCATCTCACTGTGCTTGGCGCTGAAGTAGGCGGCCCAGGAATCCAGTGCGAAACAGCCGTAGTTCTGCTCGCGCCCTTCGCCCGACAGCGCCCAGTCTATGAAGTCGGGCAATTCGTCAGCGTGCTCTATTTCGAGGGCGTCGAAGTCCGTGCCGACGCCTTTTAAGAGTCGCCCTTTGCGCTCGACGTCGAAGATGCAGAGGCGGCCCAGGCCTGCCTCCGCCATGCTGCGTATGAAGTGGCTTTTGCCTGCTCCGGCCCCGCCGCGCACGGCCATCACCAGCCGCTGCTGGCGCGGGCGGCGGCTCAGCGGATTAACTTTCGGTCTAGTCTGTGTGCTCATCTCTCACTCCTCATTAAAGCCAGGTTGCGCTTCTCTTCCTAGCGGGGGAATTCGCTCTAGTGACTTGGTCCTAGCCGCCCGAACTTAAAAGCCCCCGGTGGAAGCTCTCTTTTGCGGCGACGCCAGGCAGTCTACCACACTTAAAACGAGAATGGAACAATTTTTCACGGATGAAACAAGAAGAAAATCCCTGCTAAAAAGGAACCTCTGGCCGACGGGAGGCGTTCTGAGAGAGGTGCTGGAGTGTAATCGGTGATTCGAGTGGGCGGGGGCGTACACGTCAAACTTGCTTCGCGGCTTCTTGACAATGTGTGCGGCGGTCGCGGAAAATTGGCCTCGCGTCAGTCGTCATCCGATGCTGTCTCGCCAGCGCTTTAAGAAAATCATCAGACAATAGCTAGCGAATCAGAAAGACCTGCTCTGGATGTTGAGGGTGCCTGGACTTCGGACGAGCGCGCGTGTGTTTCTCTCTGCGCTCTTCCAGCGACCCGCGCTATTTTTGCGCCGCAATTCTCAAGGTGGTCAAATTTTAGCTTCCCCTTTGTCAAATGATCCGGCCCGGACCTTTTTCCAGATAGGTCTGGCCAAGTCTTCACAGCTTGAGGTTTAATCCATGACTTATCGAAAATCATCCTCCATTATTCTCGCCCTGCTTCTGCTGGTGACGCCGCTCATGATGGCGCGCGCGGCGGGCGGCAGCCTCTCCGGCACGGTCTCCGACCCCAAGGGCGCGCTCGTCACCGGGGCCGTCGTGACCGTCACCGCGCCCGCGACCAATCAGAAGTTCACGGCCACGACCGACCAGCAGGGGCGCTACAAGATCGAAGGTCTGCCCGCAGGCGTCTACACGGTGACGATCAGGGCCAAGGGTTTTAGCGACCAGACGCGCGAGGGCGTTGCGGTCGCGGACAACCAGGCCGCGAGCCTGGACGTGAAGCTCGAACTCGCGCCGCTGGCGGGGGTGGGCGTGACGGTCAGCGGCGAGAACGTCAAAGGAAACCCGGACCCCCTCTACATTCAACTGCGGCAAAGATCGCTCAGCCCGGAAGCCTTCAACGGCGTCGTCGCCGCGGTCAACAATCTGGTCCTCAAACGCGACGCGGCGACCTTCACGCTCAAGAGCGGCGAAATCTACTTCCTGACGCCGGTCGAAGAGCGCACGGTCGGCGCGGTCTTCATCGGCGAAGGCGAGATGACCATGACGCCTCCGACCGAAATAGAAAAGAGCGCCCTCTCTGTCTTCACAAACGAGCCCACGCTCAAAGAGGAGTTCACCAGCCTCGTTCTCAGGTTCAGCGACAAGACGTTCGAGGAGGTCAAGCAGTCGCCGCAGGCCAGAATACAGTCTGGCGGGTCGCAGTCGGCGCGCGCGCGCGACCTCTACCGCGAAAAGGAGAGTTTGATGCGCAAGGAGCTGCGCTTCCTCAATTTTGAGACGCGCACGCTCGCGGACATGTACGCCGCGCGCCGCCCAGGCTTTTTCACAGCCTTCATCGGGGGCCGCCGCTGGAGCAAACTCATCTTCATGCTAGACCCGCTCGGCGTCCCCTTTGTCTCGCCCGAAGAGGTCACGCTCTTTAGCTACGGCGAATCGGACGGGGGCTTCTGGACGGCCTTCCACCTGGCGGACGAGTACAGGACCGGCAAGGCCACCAGCGCGCAGGACAACCGCCTCTTCGACATCACGCACCACGACATAGAGGGCTCGATTCGCGGGACCAGGCTGGTCGCCACCGACACGGTCTCGTTCCGCCCGCAGCTAGTGGACGTGCGCGTCCTTCCCTTCGAGCTCTTCCCCTCGCTGCGCGTCAAGAGCGTGCAGGACGAGCAGGGACGCGAACTGAATTTCATACAGGAGGCCAGGGGCGAGGACGCGGACTTCGCGGTCATCTATCCGGAGGCCCTGGAAAAAGGTAAGGACTACAAGCTGCGTATCCAGTACGATGGCGACGGCGCGATCAGGGATTCCGGCGGCGGCAACTTCATCCTGATTCCGCGTTCGAGCTGGTATCCGAACAACGGCGGGACGCAGTTTGGCGACCGCGCCACTTTCGACGTCACCTTCCACTATCCCAAGAACAGCGTCTTCGTCGGGGTCGGCGCTCTGGGCGGTCCGGAAAGTGTTGACGGCGACTCGAAGATCGCCAAATGGACGAGCGGACAGACGGAACTGGCCGTCGCCGGTTTCAACTATGGCAAGTTCAAGAAGAAAGAGGTCATGGATCAGGACGCCGGCTACGACATAGAGTTTTATGCCAACAGCGAGCTGCCGGACGACCTGAAGGGCCTGCAAAAGGACATTGACCGCGCCGAGAGTCTGGGCGCGAACACGGATACGACGCTCGGCGCTATTTCCACGACGGGCATGGCCGACGCGGCCATCGCCGACACGCGAAACGCCGTCCGCATCTACAACGCCTATTTCGGCAAGCTGGCTTACTCGCGCATCGCCATGACGCAGCAGCCCGCTGGCAACTTCGGGCAGGCCTGGCCGACTTTGGTCTTCATGCCCTACACGGCCTTCCTCGATTCGACGCAGCGCACGCAGCTCTTCGGCGTCGGGGGTGGGACCGATAGCTTCTGGCGCTACGTCGGTCCGCACGAGGTCGCGCACCAGTGGTGGGGCCACATGGTCGGTTGGACGAGCTATCACGACCAGTGGATGAGCGAGGGCTTCGCGGAATTTTCGACCTCGCTCTACGTCCAGTTCGTCCGCAAGGACATAGACAAGTTCATAGACTTCTGGGAGGAGCAGCGACGGCGCATCGTCGAGCCGACGCAGGCCACGAAGGGCATCAAGCCCTACACCATCGGCCCGGTCACGCAGGGCTTCCGCCTCTCGAACTCCAAGACGCAGGCGGCCTACCAGTTCCTCGTCTATCCGAAGGGCGCTTATATCCTGCACATGATCAGGATGATGATGTTCGACCAGAACGCGGGAGGCGACACCCGTTTCCGCCAGATGATGACGGACTTCATCAAGTCGCACTACAACAAGGACGTTTCGACGGAAGACTTCAAGCACATCATCGAAAAGTACATGACGCCGGAGATGGACTTGCAGAAGAACGGGCGCATGGACTGGTTCTTCAAAGAGTGGGTCTACGGCAAGGACGTCCCGGCCTACAAGATGGAATACACGATTGCGCCGACGAGTGATGGCAAGGCCACGGTCAACCTGAAGATCACGCAATCGAACGTCTCGGACGACTTCGGAATGCTGGTCCCAGTCTACGCGGACTTCGGCAAGGGCTGGACAAAGCTCGGCTCGGCCCAGGTCAACGGCAACTCGACCATCGAGCTGAACAACGTCCAACTGGTGCAGGTGCCCAAGCGCCTGGCCCTGGCCGCCATGAAGGACGTGCTCGCCACGAGCATCGAGAACAACAAGAAGTAAGGCGGAATTCAGAATCCAGGAGTCAGAAGCCAGAAGAAAAGAAAAGCAGAGGAACGGTTCTCAGCCTTTTATTCCGGCTTCTGGATTCTGACTCCTGAATTCTTCTTTACAGCCTCGCCGCGTTTCATTATGATGGGCGGGCATTGCGCCTAATGCCCGCTCTTTAGCGAGGTAGGTCACGCACCCTGTCTAGCCTTCACGAGCTAGCTTTTAACTGAATCGCCCTCGACATTAGAATTTTCAGCCGCCTCGTCCGGCACCACCGTCATCTGTAGGCGGTCTACGGGTGACATAACTAGCGGAGGTTTCTGTTATGCTCAGAATGGGAAAGAATACGAAAGATCAGACGGAAAGCGAACAAACCACGGACAGCCAGACCACGCAGTTCAATGCGGCGCGCAGCAGCAGCAGCTACGGCACCTCTTCTTACCAGCAGCCGGCCGAAACGCAGTACCGGCCGCAGGCGGAGCCGGCCAACTCGTCGCGCGCCGTCACGGAGAGCGAGTCCCTGGCGCGCGACATCAAAGAGGGGCTGCTGAGCGGATTCGTCGGCAACGGGACGACCCTGACGGGCGAGGCAAACTTCAAGGGAATGCTGCGCGTTGACGGGCACCTGTCGGGGCAGGTCAAGTCCGAGGGCGGAACCTTAATCGTCGGCAACAACGGGCAGGTTGACGCCGACATCGAAGTGGCCGTCGCCACCATTCATGGGGCCGTCAACGGCGACATCATCGCCAGCCAGCGCCTCGAATTGGGGCGCGCCGCCAAAGTCAACGGCAACATCCAGACGCCTTCGCTCGTCATCGAGCAGGGGGCTGTCTTCGAGGGGAGCTGCCGGATGGTGCAGCAGAAGGCCGCGCACGAGAAGAAGCGCGAAGACGCCTCAAGCGCGCTCGACACCACCAGCATGCAGCCGATTACGGAGAGCACGCCTGAGACCTCCACCTACTCGGATGTTTCCGAGGCCGCCAGCGCGAGCTGAAACCGGGCACAAGCTAAAAGTAAAAACGCAAAAGGGAAGATAGGGAGTGAGCCTCTCATCTTCCCTTTTACCTTTTGACCTGGTCGTGTCCAAAATTGAATTACAGAACATGATCAGAGGAAAGCCGTCCGAGAGCCCCGAAGGGGCGTCATAAGATAGCCTGGGGCAACGCCCCAGAAATAAATGCGAGTTTATTAGTTAAGCCCTGAAAGGGCGGAATATGTATTCCGCCCTTTCAGGGCTTGACGTTAAATGCTGTGCCAGGTTCCTGGGGCGTTGCCCCAGGCTTTCATATCTCGCCCCTTTGGGGCTTTCTGACTGCTTTCCTTAGATCATGTTATGTCAATCAATTTAGGACACTGCCTTTGACCTTGTGCCTTATCCTTTGCCCGCACCTTTCTGGTAAACTACTCGGCGCCCCGGAAATTCGCTCTGGCTTGTTCGTCAACAAAAAAAATGGCTCAACCCTCCAACGGCAATGGAAACCACGGCCGCGGCCTGACAGTCGTTAAGGCCGCCTGCCCGCATGATTGCCCGGACACGTGCGCCATGCTCGTCACGGTCGAAGACGGCCGCGCCGTCAAAGTCGCGGGCGACCCGGCGCACCCCTTTACCAGAGGCTTCCTCTGCACGAAGGTCGCCAACTACGAGCAGCGCACGCATAGCCCGGACCGCATCAGAACCTGTCTCAGGCGCAAGGGGGCGAAGGGTGAGGGAAGATTTGAAGAGATCGGCTGGGACGAGGCGCTCGACGAGATAAGCGCGCGCTTCAAGGCGCTCGCGGAATCGAGTGAGGGCGCACAGACCATTCTGCCTTACAGCTACTGCGGAACGATGGGCCTGGTGCAGTCGCAATCAATGGACCGTCGTTTCTTTTACCGCCTGGGCGCGTCGCAACTGGACCGCACCATCTGCGCCTCTGCCGGCTCAGCCGGCTACAGGGCCACCGTCGGCGCTTCCATCGGCACGGACCCGGAGCGCTTCCCAGAGGCCAAACTCATCCTGCTCTGGGGCACGAACACTTTAAGCGCCAACGTACACCTCTGGCCGCATATTCTGGAAGCCAGGGCGCATGGCGCTCGCATCGTCTGCATTGACCCGCGTCGCACGCGCACGGCCGACCAGTCGGATGAGCACATAGCCCCGCTGCCCGGCACAGACGGTGCGCTCGCTCTAGGCATGATGCACGTCATCTTCGCAGAGGGGCTGGAAGATAAAGATTATCTGGAGAGATACACGAC
>DATEMM010000363.1:0-3333 GCA_035275605.1 Pyrinomonadaceae bacterium | reverse complement strand
CATTTCGTCTGTGTTCCCGGCCTTAAAAGGCCGGGCTAAATTCACGCTGCCGCTACGCGGCGATTAACTTACACTCAAATTCTGCCTGCTATCCGCTGACCGCTGACCACTGGCCACCGACCACCGACCACTGCTCTTGCCCTCCTCTCGGAATTAACGCAGAATGTGAGCGAACGAAAGTTCTGACTCAGAGCCTACCTTGAACGCTGGCGCTCTCAGGGGGCGCGAAAGTTTCACCTCTTCCGCTGAACTGAGGAAGCCTGAGACCATGATTGGTCAGATTGTTTCTCATTACCGCATCCTGGAAAAGCTCGGCGAGGGCGGGATGGGCGTGGTCTACGCGGCGGAAGACACGCACCTGGGCCGCCAGGTCGCCATCAAGTTCCTCTCGTCCTCGACCTCCGACACGCACCACTTCAAGGCGCGCTTTCTGAGAGAAGCCCGCGCCGTCTCGCAGCTCAGCCACCCGCACATCGCCATGATCTACGACTACGGCGAGACGGAAGAGGGCTTCCCCTTCATCGTCATGGAGCTGGTCAGGGGCAAACCGCTCAACGCCATTCTCTTCGATAGCGAGCTGACGCTCGCTCGCGCCGTCGAGGTCATAGAGGACGTGGCCGACGCGCTCGGCGAAGCGCACGCCGCAGGGATAATTCACCGCGACATCAAGCCGTCAAACGTCTTCGTCAACGAGCGCGGGCAGGTCAAGGTGCTGGACTTCGGCCTGGCCAAGCAGATCAACGAGGAGCAGGGCAAGGCGGACCCGGACGCGCGCACACTGCTCGCCACGCACACGGCCTCGAACATCGTTGTCGGAACTCCCCTTTATCTTTCACCAGAGCAGGCCATGAGCGCGCCCGTCGATGGGCGCTCGGACCTCTTCGCGCTCGGGGCACTGCTTTATGAATGCATCGCCGGCACGCCGGCCTTTTCCGGCGCGAGCGTCATTGAGATCGGCGCGCAGATTCTGCACGTCAACCCGCCGCCGCCCTCCTCCATCAACCCGCGTGTGCCAAAAGAGCTCGACCGAATCACCCTGAAGGCGCTGGCCAAGAGGCCGGAGGCTCGCTACCAGTCGGCCGAGGAGATGATTAAAGAACTGCGCGCGGTGCGCCCGAAGGTGGCCAGCGATCAGCACCGCGTCGAGCGGGCCAAAGACGACCCGCACCGCACGGGCCAGCCCGCCAGCTCGCGCGTGACCGGGCGGTCGAGCGCGCTCATCTCAATCGCGAAGAGCCTGCCGAAGCAGCGCGTCTCGGTGGGCTTCGTCATGATCGTCGCCCTGGTGTTGGGCGTGGCGCTGTGGGGGCTCGTCAGTTGGCGGCGGCCAGCGCCTTACAGGGCTTCGGCGGAAGCGCAGCGCTGGTACGACAGGGGCGTGGAGTCGCTCAGGAGCGGCTCATATTTTCAGGCCATCAAGGCGCTCGGTAAGTGCCTTGAGATTGATGACAGTTTCGCGATGGCGCACGCACGCATCGCCGAAGCTTGGATGGAGTTGGGCTACGCCGATACGGCGAAGAACGAGATGCTGCGCGTCCAGACCCTCGTGCCGGACCGCTCGGCCCTCCAGCCCGTGGATGCCCACACGGTGGCGGCCGTCAACGCGTTCGTCTCGAACGATTTCCCCCTCGCCATCAAGGCCGAGAACGAGATCGTCGCCCTTAACCCTAACAGTGCCTGGGCCTACGTTGACCTGGGCCGCGCCTACGAGAAGAACGGGGAGCCCGCCAAGGCAGCGGAAAATTATGCCCAGGCGACGAGCCTGGACCCGCAGAACGCGCTGGCCTCTTTCCGTGTCGGCGTCCTCAACGGTCGCCAGCAAAATATGGCTGGAGCCCTCGCCGCCTTTCAAAAGGCGGAGGCCATCTACAAGCCTTCGGAAAACACGGAGGGGCAGGCCAACGTCAACTACGAGCGCGCCCGCGTGCTGATAGTCGCGGGCAGGCTCGACGAGGCCCGCGCGGAATTGCAGCAAGCGCTTGAGCTGGCGAGCGTGAGCGGCAACGACGCGCAGAAGATCGGCGTGCTCCTCTTGTTCAGTCATCTCTCGCACGTGGCGGGCGACCCAGCCGAGGCGCAGCGCTACGCCAACGACGCAATCAACTTCGCGGAGCTGCGCGGGCTCAACGATTTGATCGCGCTTGGCTTCAACAACCTGGGCTACACTTTCTTCGTCAACAATCAGTACGAGGATGCCGAGCGGACCTACATGCGCGCTCTTGAGTTCGCTAAGAGGAACAAGTCGCGCCTGCGTGAGGCGCAGGTGCTACAGAATTTGGGCGAGCTGAACATCAAGCAGTTACGAACAGACATCGGGCTGGACTACGTCAAACAGGCGCTCCTTTTCTTTCAGGAGGGCGGCTACCGCTCGAACATCTCCGGCTGCCTGACCTTAATCGGGCGGGCCAACCGCCGCAAGGGGGATTACGCCGCCGCGCTCGAAGCCTTCCGGCAAAAGCTGGCGCTGGCCGAAGAGTCCGGCTACTACCCGCAGATTGCTTTCGCGCAGGGCGAGACGGCGACCGTCCTCACGGAGCAGGAGCGCTACCCGGAGGCGCTAGACCTCTACGAGCAGAGCTACAGCACCAACAGGTCTTTGAAGGACAGGTCGAATCAGGCTTACAACCTGCTGAACCGGGGCAACGTGCAGTGGCGGCTCGGCCTCTATGATGAGGCACAGTCTTCGCTTGAGCAGGCCGAAGAGCTCGTCAAAAATTTCGAGGAGAGCTACAAGTCTCTACTCGCGGAAGTGCATCTGCGCCGGGCCGAAATCGCGCTCAGCAGGCGGTCCTTCCCGGAAGTCAGGAGCGAAAGCAAGCAGGCCCTGGCTCTCGCAGAGGGCGGTGATGAATGGGTCTTCGTACAGGCCAAGCTCGCGCTCGGGCTGGCACAAACCCTCTCCGGCCAGCCGGGCGAGGGGAAAGCTTCGTGCGAAGAGGCTGTGCAGATGGCGAAGCGCGCGGGCGACTCCGCACTGCTCTCGCATTCTTTGCTGGCACTGGCAGAAACCTTGATCGAAGGTAACGACGCACAGGGGGCGTTGTCGGCCGCGCTGGAAGCCCAGAAAAGATTTTCCGGCGCGGCGCAGCAAGAGTCGGAATGGCGCGCGTGGCTAACCGCGGCACGCGCCCATCGCCGTTTGGGGGACGAGGGGGCCGCCCAGGAAGACCTGCGGCACGCCGCCGAGACCCTGTCTCAACTCCAGCAAAAGTGGGGGGCGGAAGTTTTTACGAAATACCTCACTAGGCCGGACATACAACTTGCCCGCAAACAGCTAGGCGGCTAGTTCGACGTTACCCGCCGGCTAACCCATCCACACTCACAAAGGAGAAA
>DATEMM010000362.1:0-9362 GCA_035275605.1 Pyrinomonadaceae bacterium | reverse complement strand
CTTCATCTTCTCCTGAAGCTTCTGCGAATACTCGGTGAGCTTCTGCAAGTCAGGCCCGCCGACGACGTACTGAATGTCGGCGTTGCGGAAGCCGCCGCCGGAGATGGCCGCGACCTGCTGGACGCTCGTGCGCAGCTCCTTCGGATAATTCTTCAAAAGCTCGCGCGCTTTAACCATCGCCTTCTCTTGCGACTCCGAGCGCTCTTTAATCGGCACCAGCTTGACGTAGATGGCGGCGCTGTTGACCAACTCCTGCTGGCCGCCGCCGATGGTCGTCAGCGTGGCCTCGACGCCGGGCAGTTTGCGCAAATCCGCCGCAATCTTTTCGACGAGCGCAGAGGTGGCCGGGAGTGTGTAGCCTTCGGGCGCACGGACGTTGACCTCGAACTGCGACTGGTCATCCACCGGCAGGAAGTTCTTGCCGACGAACTTAAACAGCGGGACGATGCTGATAATCACGCCCACGCACATCAGCACGACGGCCCAGCGGTGCGCCATAGACCATCTCAAAAGGGCCGTGTAGGTCCGGTCAATCGGGCGGTAGAAGCGCGATTCCTTGGAGGAGTGCCCGGCGTCCTGAGCCTTTCGCTTCTTCTCTTCCCTGGACGAGACGGCTTCGAGAGGCGGCGCGGTCGTCAGACTCGCCTTCACGTCCTCATCCTCTACGTTCTTCTCCGGCCCGCTCTCGGCCGCCGTCACGCGCGACTCGTTGGCGAGCGCGACGGGCGCGTCCATCTCCGAGGGCTCGCTCCCAGTGGCAGCCGGTAAGGGATCGTCCTTGCGCTTAATCAGGCGCGCGGCGAGCATCGGCGTCAGCGTGAACGAGACCAGGAGCGAGACGGCGATGGCGAAGGAGGCTGTCAGCCCGAAGGACGACATGAAGCGCCCGACGATGCCGCCCATGAAGCCTACGGGCAGAAAGACCGCGAGCAGCGAGAGTGTGGTCGCCATGACGGCCAGGCCAATCTCCTTCGTCCCCTGAATCGCCGCCTGGAACGGCGGCATGCCTTTCTCTTCTATGTGGCGGAAGATGTTTTCGAGGACGACGATGGCGTCGTCAATCACGATGCCGACCATCAGGGTGAGCGCGAGCATCGTGATCTGGTTGAGAGTGAATCCCATCGCCGCCATCAGGCCGAAGGTCGCGATGATGGAGGTCGGGATGGCGATGGCCGCAATGAAGGTCGAGCGGAAACTCCACAGGAAGATGAAGACGACGATGGCCGCGAGAACGCCGCCCTCTATCAAGTGCGTCTGGATGGATTCGAGCGACGCCTTGATGAAGATGGACTGGTCGCCGACGATCTCCGTTTTAAAGCCTGGCGGGAGCGTCGGGATAATTTCCCGCAGGCGTTCCTTGACGGCGTCCGCGACCGAGACGGTGTTCTGGCCCGACTGCTTGGAAACGACGAGCGTCACGGCTGGCTGGCCGTTCAGCATCGCCTGTGTGCGCTGCTCCTCGGCCCCGTCCTCTATGTAGCCGATGTCGCTGATCTTGACCTGATAATTGCCGCGCGTGGCGACGACCAGGTCGTTGAAGCTGGCCGGATCGACGATGCGTCCCATCGTGCGGACGGTCAGCTCGCGCGTGCCCTCGTCAACGCGCCCGCCCGGCACTTCCATGTTCTGCATGCGAATGGCGGCGGCGACCTCCGCGACCGTCACGTTGTAGGAGCGCAGCTTGTCCGGATCCACCCAGATTTGTATCTCGCGCGTGCGCCCGCCGACGATCTGCACCTGACCGACGCCGTTAATGGACTCGATGCGCTCCTTGATCTGTTTGTCGGCCACGTCCGTGACTTCGCGCAGGCCACGGGGCGCGGAGACGGCTATGCGCAGGACCGGCGCGGCGTCCGTGTCCAGTTTCTGGACGATCGGTTTTTCCGCCGTCTCCGGCAGGTCCGAGACGATGAGGTCCACCTTGTCGCGGACCTCCTGCGCGGCGACGTCTGCGTTCTTCTCCAGCAGGAAGGTGATGAAGACCTGCGAGACGCCCTCGACCGAGGTTGAGCGCAATTCGTCGATGCCGCTGATGGTGTTGACCGCGCCCTCGACCTTGTCCGTGATCTCGGTCTCGATCTCCTGCGGAGAAGCGCCAGGGTTGACGACCGTGACGGTAATCGTCGGCAGGTCGATCTTCGGGAAGAGGTCAACGCCGAGCGACTTGAAGGAGAAGAAGCCGACCACCGTCAAAGACAGGATCAACATCGTCGCAAAGACCGGGCGGCGGACGCAGATTTCGGCTAGCTTTTGCATAAGTCAGTGGTCAGTGGTCGGTGGTCAGTGGTCAGCAGGAATCAGTTTTGAACTGACCACCGACCACTGACCACTGACCACTCTTCTTATTGCCTGACGGGCACTCCGTCGCTCAATAACTCGACGTTGCTGGTGGCGACCTGCTCGCCAACCGTGACGCCGCTCTTAATCTCGATGAGGTCGGCTTCCGTTTGGCCGAGCTGCACGATGCGCTTTTCGGCGCGCCCGTCCCTGATGATGAAAACGTAGTTGGTGCCGGACTCGGCGCGGACAGAGCGCGCCGGCACGAGCACGGCCGCGGAAGTCTGCGGCTGCAAGACCCGCACGGTGGCGAACTGGCCGGGCCTCAACAGGCCGTCGTTGTTTTCGACCTCCGCCTCGACGGTCAACGTGCGCGAGTTCGGCGTCACGCTCGGCGCGACGTGGTGCACGCGGCCGCTGAAGCTGCGGTCAGGGTACGCGCTGACGTTGACCGAGACGCTCTGGCCCACCTGAATGGCCGAGAGCGCCTGCTCCGGGATGTCTATACGCACGCGCAAAGGGTTGGTGCTGACCACGGTCGCGACCTTCGTTGCCGGCGAGACGTACTCGCCAAGATCGGCCGGGCGCTCCGCGACGTAGCCGTTGATGGGCGAATAGACGAGCGCGTAGGAAAGGTTCCGGCGCGCCTGCGCGACCTGCGTCTCGGCGTTCGTGACGGCGGCCCGCGACGCCTCGACCGAGGCGTAGTCCTGGCGTGCGCGGTTGAGGGCCAGGTCGTACTGCTCCTTCAACTGGTCGCGCTGCGCCTTCTGCTGGTCGTAAGAGGAGCGCGAGACATCGCCCGTCTCCAGGAGACGCTCGAAGCGGCGCAACTGCTTGTCGGCCAGCTCCAAGGCGACGCGCGCCGAGCCGACATCGGCCACGCGCGTCGGGTCGAAGGGCTGTCCGGCACGCAGGCCGATCTTCGCCTCGGCTTGCCTGGCTGCGGCCTGTGCCTGCGAGAGCTGCGCGATGGTCTGTTCCAGCCGGATGCGTGCGTCGTTGTCGTCCAACTTGACGATCATCTGGCCCTGGCGGACGTAGCTACCGAGTTCTACGCCGACGGCCACCACCTTGCCGGAGATAGAGGGCGCGACGTCCGTCTGCTCATCGGCCGCGAGGCTGCCCGTGGCTTCAAAGAACCGTGGCAGGTCGCGCGTGATGGCCGGCGCGGTCGTTATGTCCACGGCCGCAGGGGCAGCCGCATTGACGTTGGCCTGCTGCGCGTTCGATTGCGCCTTCGAACCGCCGCACGCCGCGAGTGAAAGAGCCGCGACGGCGAGGACGAGGGCGAGAGTCAGTATCTTGAATTGCTCGCGGGAGATCATTTCGTTTGCTTCTTCTTAGCAGGAACCCTGGCGGAAGTGCCCGACGGCTTGTCTGCCACAAAAGGCTCTGCCTGGGTCCTGATGCCTCTCAGTAAAATCTCTGTAAATTCGCGCGCGGCATCCCGATTCGTGATGTTGAGCAGGCGACGCGCGGGGTCCCACAGGTTGTTGTTAAGCGAGTGGTGAATGAGCATGCCGAGGAAGGCGCGCACGACCACTTTGGGTTCGAGCGGGCGGAACATGCCGTCGCGCTGGCGCTCCCTGATGTAAGTGCCGAGGAACTCGTAAATCTGCATGACGTTCCGGTTCCAGAACATCTGTGCCAGCTCGTGTCCCTCCAGCGCGGAGTGGAGCAGGAGGCGCAGGAACTCCCGGTCGTGCTCGTGGTGCTCCAGGGCCTCGTAGGCTAGGGTCTCGAAGACGGCGCGGTCGTCCTTGCGCGCGACGGCCTCTTCCACCAGTTGGCAAGGGTCTTCGAACCCGCCGGAGCAGGCCTTATGATCCAGAATGGCCGTGTAGAGCTCTTCCTTGGTGGCGAAGTGGCGGAAGACCATCGCCTCGGAGACCCCTGCGGCCTGCGCTATCTCCTTGGTGGTCGTGCCGCGAAAGCCGCGCTGCGAAAAGAGGCGCACGGCGACGCGCAAAATTTGCAGGCGGCGCTCCTCGCCCGCCATCCGGCCTCCGGGCACAGTCGCCACGGGCGCATCATTTCCCGTAGGGGTCAGTTGCTTGCTCAAAAAATTGGTTCCGTTTCTATCCGAGCTTCCAAAAAGTAAGTGCTTACTTACCAAGTTCTGTAAACGAAGTCAAGGCGCGGTTGGTTCCGAGAAAAAGAGGCGCGGATGGCTGTACTGTTCCCGACCTTTGCGCTAAAGTAGCTCGTACCTTTTCGCAACAAGATGGGGCAAAGACGGCGCGCGCCTTTTCCGAGAGGCGTGTGGCTATAGTCTTTTTATTTTGCGGCGCACGCCGCCGCAAGCGGCACACAGCGCAAGCCGCGCGTGTCGGCACGTCGTTTGCTCAGTTGCGGCGGGAGCGAATGATTTAAAAGAACTCTCTCGCACGGATCATCCGGACCGTTATGGAAGTGCGGATGAAATACTTTTTAAGGAGAATAAGAGCATGTCAGAGAACAGAACCCCAGGATACGGCACGAGCGGACAGTCCACAGGCGGCACGGGCGCGGGCGAGACCGGAACGAGCGGCGGCGGCGGTGGCCAGAGCCTGACGCCGACCGGCGGCCAGTACACCGGCGGCGGCACGACCGGGACCGCAACGGGCCGCGCCGAGGACAAAGGTTACGGCGCGAAGATTGCCGAAGCCGCTTCGACGGCCAAAGACTATGTTGCCGACAAGGTGTCCGTCATCGGCGATAAGCTTTCCGATCTCAAGAACACGGATATCAAAGAGGTGGCGACGCAGGCGAAGGATTACGCGCGGCAGAACCCCGGCCAGGCGATTCTGATCTCGGCGGCGGCCGGTCTCGTCCTCGGCATGCTGATTCGCGGAAGCAGACGATAAAGAAAAGCAGTGATGAGTACTGAGTGCTGAGTTAAAGACAAATGCTTTAGCCTCTACTCAGTACTCATCACTCAGTACTTTTTTCAAGGAGGAGCGATGGCCGATCTGGAGAAGACGATGGCGGCCGCGCCCGCTAAAAATGCCGAGACGCAGGCGGTCGATATAGAAGGACTGCCTGCGCTGTTCGGGCGTTTGAGCGACGGCGTGACGACGCTGCTAGACACGAAGCTCAGCCTGCTCAAGGTTGAGATTAAAGAGGACGTTAGCGGTTACATACGCGGCGCGGTCACGATTCTGATTGGCGGGATTATCGCGGCCGTCGGCTTCGCGATTTTGAACGTGGCGGTCGCCTTTTTCATCAGCACGGTGCTCCCGGACACCCTGGACCCGTTCATACGTATCGCGCTCGGCTTCGTCATCACCGGCGCGCTCTACTTGCTGATCGGCGGCATCTTCATCATCACGGCGAAAAACCGCCTGGCGAAGCAGGACATGGTCCCGAACCGCACAGTGAATGAACTCAGAAAGGATAAGGAATGGCTGAAGAAGGAACTCTAGGACTGGCGCGCGCTTCGGGTGCGAACGACGGCGATGATGAGCCCAGCAAGGAAGAGCTTCAGCGTCGGATGGAAGAGGCGCGCGAAACCATTACCCAAACCGTGACGGAGATTAAAGAGACTGTGACGAACCAATACTACACGATGAAGGAGACGGTCACGGACGCGCTCGACTGGCGTCACCATTTCCGCAAGAATCCCATCGCTTTTAGCGTCGGCGCGCTCTCGGTCGGCTTTCTGGTCGGCTACGGGCTGGCCGGCTCGCTCAAAGGCGGGGGCGATGATCGCCGCGAAGACTATCCCTCGTCCGAGGAGAGCGACGTTTACGCGCGAACCGGCGCGACGCCTCCTAGGTACGAAGACTATGAGGATGCGCCCGAGCGTCACTCGGCCTTCCACGGGCACTCTTACGCGGCCCAGCCGATTACGGACAAACCGGAAGCTTCCGATTACCGGCCCGGTTCCGGCGGCGAGGACGCGGATGAGGGAGACACGGGCGACTATGCGCGCGCGGCCGGTGCGTCAATGAGCTACAGCGCGCCGGGCACCGGGTCTCAAGAGACGCCGCAGAAGCCCGGCCTGTACGAGCGCTTCAAGGAAACCTCCGCCTACGACCGCTTGCAATCGGAGGTCTCTTCGCTCGGGGATCGTTTCATCGAAGAGCTGTCGAGCACGGCGCACAACGTGGTGCTCCCAGCCCTCTTCAATAAGATCAAGGAGCTTTTTGGCGTTGACCTCTCCGGCAAGCAGGGGCAGCAGACGCAGCAACAGGGCCGTCAGGCTGGACAGGGCTCAGGCGCGCAGGCAGGGACTTCCACAGCGGCGCGTGCGGCCACGGCGTCCGCATCGTCAGGCGCTTCCGGGTCGCCCAGAGCGGCCTCCTACGGGTCTTCGTCCGCTCAGTCCTACGCCACAAGCGAGAACCGCGGTTACGGCGCGCAATCAGGGGACCGTGGGGCGGAGAGCAGCGGAGGCAGAGCTGGTGGCGACGATGCGAGTTCCGTCCTCGACCTGGACCGCTGAGTCTGGCCTCTTTTCGTGTCTGTCAGGCAAAGGGCGAGCTTTCAAACCAGGCTCGCCCTTTGCGGCATCTGCGCCCCCACTTAAGGACGGAAAGAGATGATGCAGGGTAACGCGACCTTCGACCTTCGAATTGAGACGCAGGGGAGCGAACGTGTGCCCACGCGCCCGGCCGTCATCATTAACGCCACCTCTGGCGCGGACGACAAGGCACAGGCGCGCGACCAGCTCGCTGACGTCTTCGGCGACGCAGGCATCGAGGCCCAAATCCTGCTCGCCAAAAGCGGCGAGGAAATCATAGGCTTGGCGGAGCGCGCCGTCCGAGAGAAATGCCAGCCGATCATAGCGGCTGGCGGCGACGGCACGATCAACGCGGTTGCTTCCGTCCTCGTCGATACGGACCGCACGCTCGGCGTCCTCCCGCTCGGGACGCTCAACCATTTTTCCAAGGACCTGAAGGTCCCGCTCGACCTGAAAGAGGCGGCGCGCGTCTGCCTGGAGGGGCGCGTGGCGAGCGTTGACGTGGGTGAGGTCAACGGGCGCATCTTCATCAACAATTCCAGCCTGGGCCTGTATCCGAGCATCGTGCGCCACCGCGAAAAGCAGCAGGAGCGGTTGGGGCGCGGCAAGTGGCCGGCCTTCATCTGGGCGACGCTTTCAGTGCTCAAGCGTTACCCGTTCCTGAACGTGCGCCTGAGCACGGACGAGCAGCGCCTCATCCGGCGGACGCCTTTCCTCTTCGTCGGCAACAACGAATACGAGATGGAGAGCTTCAACATCGGCGCGCGCTCCTGCATAGACGCGGGCCACCTGAGCCTCTACGTCGCGCACCGCACGGGTCGCCTCGGCCTGCTGCGCCTGGCCTGGCGCGCGCTCTTCGGCGGCCTGCGCGACGAGCAGGACTTTGACGCCCTCTGCACTAAAGAAATCTGGATCGAGACGCGCCGCCCCAAGCGCTTACGCGTGGCGACGGACGGCGAAGTCACCATCATGACGACGCCGCTTCACTACCGCGTGCGCCCCGGCGCCCTGCGCGTCCTGGTACCGAAAGGAAGGGATGAGGGATGAAGGATGAGGGATGAAAATAAGTTCTCACTTCATCCCTCATCCTTCATCCCTCATCCCTTAATTAATTATGCGGACAATCGTTCATCTCTCGGACCTTCATTTCGGGCGGGTTGATTACGCGTTGCTTGAGCCGCTGACGGCGACCGTTGAGGGGATAAGGCCGGACGTGGTGGTCGTCTCCGGAGATTTGACGCAACGTGCGCGCAGCCAACAGTTCAAAGAGGCGCGCGAGTTCCTGGACACGCTGCCGTCGCCGCAGATCGTCGTGCCCGGCAACCACGACGTGCCGATGCACAACGTCTTCGCACGCTTCCTGCAACCGCTGGACAAGTACAGGCAATACATCACAGACGACCTGGAGCCGTTTTACGCGGACGACGAGGTCGCTATCCTCGGCATCAACACGGCCCGCTCCTTCACCATCAAGGACGGGCGCATCAACGAGGAGCAGATAGCGGCCGTGCGCGAGCGGCTCTGCCCTTACCCGGACGAGGTGGTCAAGATCATAGTCACGCACCATCCCTTCGACTTGCCGGAAGGCCACGCGCGCGAGGATGACCTGGTTAACCGCGCGCGACTGGCCATGGAGGCTATCGCCAAGTGCGGCGCGGACATCTTGCTGGCCGGGCACCTGCACGTCAGCCACACGGGGCAAAGCTCCGCGCGCTACAAGATAGCCGGTCACAGCGCGCTCGTCGTCTCCGCCGGCACGGCCACCTCCACGCGTGGGCGCGGCGAGACCAATTCCTTCAACGTGCTGCGCCTCAAGCACCCTTTCATCAACGTCGAGCGGCTGTCCTGGCAGCCCGAGCGCAAGGAATTCACGCCCTCTTCGACCGAGCACTTCAAGCATTCGACCGACGGCTGGAAGCGCGTCCCAGACGAGATGGCCGCCGACATCGTTTACGAAGATGAAAAGAAAGCTCCTTCGAGTTAGCGTGTAGAATATTTAATCAGAAACCCGGAGGATAAAAGCCAAGGCGGGAGGAAACGTTCAGGATAAACGTTTCCTCCCGCCTTGGCTTTGTCTTCTACCTTCTTTAGCTCGCGACGCGCCTGTCTGTAGTCTCTGCGGACTTGATCGTTGCGGGCGGTGCGTCCACCTCCGCGCGATAGTCGCAGCCTTCCTGCGCACAGTAGCGCACGGTCCCTTCCTTCTTCGTCGTCTTCAGGAGCGTAAAAGCCGCGCCGCACTTCGGGCAGGGCTCGCTGACGGGCTTGTCCCAGAAGACCCTGTCGCACTTCGGGTACTCCGAGCAGCCGTAGAAGGCTTTGCCGCGCTTCGATTTCTTGACGACGATCTCGCCTCGGCAGCCAGGGCGCGGGCACGCCACGCCTGTCGTTTCGCGCTTAATGTAATTGCACTTCGGATAGTTCGAGCACGAGACGAATTCGCCGAAGCGCCCGTGCCTCCGCACGAGCTGCGCTCCGTCCACTGGACACTTCTCATCGAGTGGAACCGGCGCGGGCGCGACCACGCCGCTTTTGGCGATCTTGCGTATGTTGCGGCACTCGGGATAGCCCGTGCAGCCCAGGAACTGGCCGAACCGCCCGCGTTTCAACGCCATCGGCTTGCCGCACAGCTCGCACG
>DATEMM010000361.1:0-9992 GCA_035275605.1 Pyrinomonadaceae bacterium | reverse complement strand
TTGTGGGAGAGCGTAACCGCGGCGGGCGCTTTCCCAACTTCTTCTCGCTCGATTTGCAGGTGACGAAAGGCTTGAGAGTCCCGGTCCCTGGGTGGGGCGTGATCCCGGCCAAGTTTCGAGGCAAGAAGTACGGAGGCCGCGTCGGCGTCAAGCTCTTTAACATCACCAACCACTGGAACCCGCGCGACGTGCAGAACAACCTCGCCAGCCCTGACTTCGGAACTTTCTACAACACCGTCGGCAGGAGCATCCGTCTCAAGTTTGAGTTCGTGAAGTTCTAAAGCTATGAAGGAGCGTGAAGGAGTTTTAGGGGTGATTACCTACTAGACGTAAGAGTGTTTGGGTCCGAGTCACTTCCATATGGAGAATTGATTGCTTGATTGCGAAGTTCACGTGCAAATTCTCTAAGTAAGTCCAAGCGCGCGTCCAATCGTGCTTTGCGTAATTTATCAGGGTCTAACGGGAGAAGTTCTGGTAACTGATTAGGTAACTTAGGATCAGCAAACTTGCTGACATAATCGTATAGTTTGTACTCTTTCATATATTGAACTACCCTTTCTGTCCAGCTATTAATTTCATTTTCAGATAATGTCTCTTTTCGCGTTTGACAGTCTAAAATCATCTGACAAGCTTCACCACTGTGATAATTCAATCTTGCTGTAATGTCGGAATGTTTGTGAAATAAGCCTGATGCCGCTCGGTGCTGTATGTTTAGCTCACTGACTATCCTAAAATGGAAACGGCGCACATTCTCAATAATGAATAACAGAAAAACGATAAAGACTGAAAGCCCTATGATTGCCCATGTTGCCCCGGAAAGTAAGGGATAAAGTTTCCTTATGATGTAAAGTACGCCTATAACTGATAAGACGGTAGAGATTAGCCAAGAAATGGCTTTCATATGCACATACCATCTACTTCTTTTAAAATTATCTTTGACTGCGCGTCCGCAAAATTGAAAATAAGATTTAAGCCAGTTCCACATACATCCAAGATTATTCATTCAGTTTTTCTTGCGTCAAGTAAATAACCACCTTTTCTTCTTATGCTGCCTGACAACATTCTCTTCTCTTCCATCACGGAACTCGCCGCGCAGATTCGCGCGCGGCGCATCTCGCCCGTCGAGTTGACTGAGAGTTATCTGGAACGCCTGGACACCACTGGTCGGCGGCTCGGCGCGGTAGCGACCCTGATGCGTGACGCGGCTCTAGCGGAAGCGCGCGCGGCCGAGCGCGAGATTCGGCGCGGGCGCTATCGCGGTCTACTGCACGGCATCCCTTACGGCGCGAAAGACCTGCTCGCGACGCGCAACGCCCGCACCACCTGGGGCGCTGCTCCTTACAAAGACCAGCAGTTTGACGAGGACGCGACCGTCATCAGGAAGCTGCGCGAGGCCGGGGCGATTCTCACTGCCAAGCTCGCGATGGTGGAGCTTGCGGGCGGGATGGGCTACAACGAGGCGCATGCCTCGCTAACGGGAGCGTGCAAGACGCCCTGGAACGAGGACTACTGGAGCGGGGGCTCAAGTTCCGGGCCGGGCGCGGCCGTGGCTGCGGGCCTGGTCGCGTTCAGTATCGGGTCTGAGACCTCCGGCTCGATCATCACACCGTCCGCCTTCTGTGGGGTCTCCGGATTGCGCCCGACCTACGGGGCCGTCTCGCGCCACGGCGCGATGGCGCTCTGCTGGACGCTGGATAAGCTCGGGCCGCTGTGCCGCAGCGCTAAAGACTGTGCCATCGTCTTCGGGACAATAGCGGGGCACGACCCGATGGACCCGACGTCTAGAGATTTTGCGGGTCAGGCGAAAGGCGCACCGACCGTCAGAGGCAAGCTGCGTATCGCCGTGATGAAGGATTCTTATGAGAAGGCGCAGCCGGAGGTGAAAGAGAATTTCCTGCGCTCGCTCGACGTGCTGAAAAGGTTCGCGGCGGTAGAGATGGACGTCAAGCTGCCTGACTTTCCCTATGGCCCGGCGGTCGGGACCATCGTGGACGCCGAAGGCGCGAGCGCCTTTCGTGACTTGATCGAATCGGGGAGAGTGCAGGAGCTGGCCTCACCGACGGGGCGTCTGGGCGGCTACTCGGCCTCGCTCGTCACGGCCGTGGACTACCTGCACGCGATGCGCCTGCGAGCGCCCATGCGCCGGGCCTGGGACGAAATGTTCTCGAAGTATTCGCTCCTGGTCGCGCCGTCGCGGGCGACAGTCTCTTACCCGCTCAACAAAACCTTCGACCAGGCTTACCCGGACATCTCCACCTCGTCGCCCATAGGGGCCAGCAATCTGGTGGGCGTGCCGGGCATCTCCATCCCCAACGGCTTCGGCCAGCACAACCTGCCCACAGGCATCCAGCTCATCGGCCCAGCCTGGAGCGAGCACTTGTTGATTGACGTCGCAGACAGGCTCCAGCAGGCGACCGACTGGCACAAACGGCGACCCGGATGATTTCGGATTTTGGATTGCGGATTGCGGATTGAAAAGAAAGCACTCAATCGCTTCCTACTCCGCATTCCGCATTCCGCATTCCGCAATCGTCATTTCCTGAGCGGGTTCTTGAACGAGAGGTTGAGTTCGACGGGCACGACGCGCTTGAACTTGAAGAGGAATTTTTTGAAGCGTCCGAAGACGTAGACGCGCCCCACCACCGGCCAGACCTCTTTCGGCTGGCTCCATTCGCCGAGCGCCCCCCACAGCGCGCGCGGCGTGCTGACGTGGATGCGTATCGGCTCGGGCAGGGTGATCGATTTGGTGTTCGGGAGGTCGAAGGGGTAACGGTATTCGTTGACGGTGACGCTAGTCCCGTTGACCGTCATGTCCTCGAAGGTCAGGAAATCCACGCGGCCGCCCTGCTTGACCGCGGCGACCGTGACAGGGATTTCCAGCGTGATGCCGAGAGGACTCAGACTCGCCACACGCGGCTCGCCCAGTTGAATCAGCGCGTCCGCGTCGCTACTCGCGCTCGTCTCCTCGTCCTGCGCCTCGCGCTTCTTAATCTCGACGCGCGCCCGCTCGACCTTGTACCCGCGAATCTCTTTCGGATAAACGCGAGCCGTGGGGGAAGCGGAAGGGTGCGACGACCTTACTTTTTCGGCGGGCTGCTGGGCCAAACCCGTGGCCGAGAGAAAGAGCGCCGCGGACAATAGCAGCACCAGGACTGGCACAGCGCCCCGCCTCGCTCCTTCTTCATTTCCGGCACAGTTTCTCATCATTACTTCTCAGAAAACCTGGGGATTGACGCGCCCTACCCCGACGGTTTGCCTTAAGATTTTCAGGCTCTCCGCTCATCCGGGCTGCCCGCCGCCCTCCAACAGGCGCGGCAAATCCAGCACCAGGGCGACGCTGCCGTCGCGTAGCTCCGTCGCTCCGCTGACGCCGCGCCAGCGCGCAGCGTGTCGGCCAAGGCCCCGCACCAGGGCTTCTGTGCGTTCACCAAAACCGTCAACCGCAAGCGCGGCGTGGCTGACTTCGCCCGCCCCCGATTCTTCGCCTTTGAGGCGCGCGATGATGAGAGGCACGCTCTGCCCGCTTGAATCCGTGCGAGCGGGCTGTGCCAGCAGTTGACGCATCCGCACAAGGGGCAGGAGCGCTCCGCGCCAGGGAACCTGCTCGCCCGCGCCGTTGCTTCCAATCTCCTGGCTCGCGACGAAGCACGTCTCCGCGACGTGCCTTTCGTCCACGCAGTAGCGATGGCCCGCGGAGTGTACGACCAGCGCGTTGGTCAGCGCGAGCGTCGTTGGCAGGATCATCTCGAACGTGGTGCCCGCGCCCTGCTCGCTGGACACGCGAAGCTCCCCGCCCGCCAGTTCTATCGCCCTCTCCACCACGTCCAGGCCGACGCCGCGCCCGGAGACGCTGGAGACCACGGCCGCGGTCGAAAACCCCGGCCTGAAGATAAGACGCATGGCCTGCTCTTTTGTTATCGTCGTGCCCGTCCCGATAATTCCCTGCGCGGCGGCCGCGCGCGTCACGCGCGTTAAGTCCACGCCGCGCCCGTCGTCCGCGACCCTCAAGACCACCCGGCCGCCTTCCGCCGCAGCCTCCAGGCGCACGCGCCCCGACGTCTTTTTGCCCGCCGCCGCGCGCTCGGCCGGTAACTCTATGCCGTGGTCCACGGCATTGCGCAGGATGTGCAGGAGCGGGTCGGCCAGCGCATCAGCGAGCGATTTGTCGAGCCTGACCTCGCCCCCGGCCACCTCGAAATCGACCTCTTTCCCGGTCAGGCGCGCGGCGATTCGCCCGGCGCGCACGGCCCGTTCCAGCATTTGCGAGACGGGCACCATACGCAGGGCGATCAACCTCTCTTCGAGCCCGACCAACTGGCTCCGCATGCCGCCGAGCCGCACGGCTATCTCGCCCCGCACAGAATCCTGTTGCCCGGCAGATGTCGCGAGCTCGAGCGCGCTGGTAGCCCCGGCGAGAGCGCCGTGCGCGGCGGAGATGATCTCGTCCAGTTCCCGCAGCTCCACGCGCACGCGCGCGGGGAGGGGCGCGTGCTTCGTCGCAGGCTCGCCCTCCGTGGACTTCGCCGTCGTGTCGTCCTCTTCCGGCACAGCCCCGCCAGCCCTCGCCGTCACCAGCTCCGTCAGCGTGACACGGCCGAACGCGCCCAGGCGGGCGGTCAATTCTTCGGGGCTGGTTTTCGTCGCATAGACGATGCGAAAGCTGATCTGGTCGGGTGAGGAAGTTTCGAGCCCCGGCAGCGTGGAGATGATCTCGCCGTCTTCCGAGAGCGCGTCGCTTAAGTTGCGAAAGTGTTCATCGAAGGTTGCAAGCTCGAAGCTGACGACGACGACGAAGAGGCGCGCGCCCTCGCCCGTGGACTCGTGCAGGCGGTGCGCTTCGTGTTCGCTCAAAGAGCGCGCAATCTCCTCCGGCAAAGAGGCGAGCACGCGCCGCACCTCCGGACTCCTTCTCTCGCCCGTCTCTGGGCGAGCGAGACGGCGCAACCGCTCTGCCAGAGCGCGCGCCTCCTCCGGCTCAGGTTCATTTCGCGCCGCCCGCTCCAGACTCTGCGCGAGCGCGGCGGCCGCGTCATCAAAAGCGTCCAGGACCTTTTCATCTACCAGAACGCGCCCGAGGCGCACGCCGTCGAGCAGAGACTCGAACTCGTGCGCGAGCTTCGTTACGGGATGGAGTTCGACCGTGGCGGAAGAGCCCTTGATGGTATGTACGTGGCGGAAGATGCGTCCGACCAGTTCGCGGCGCGCGCGCCCCTCGTCGCGCCTGGCGCGAAGCGCCTGCAAGTCGCCGAAGAGGACTTCGAGCAGGTCCTCCGTCTCGGCCAGGAATTCGCGCAGAATCTGATCGTTCATGGAAGAATGGTAAATGGTAAACGGTAAATGGTAAATAGACGGAAGGTCTTTCTTCTTCTATTCACCATTGACCATTTACTATTCACTATCCGGCCGGTCTTCGGCTTCCGGCTCGGCGTCTTCCTCTATGGTGTGTTCCTGCGGGTGCTGTTCGTCCAGGTCGCGCTTGATGGCGTCGAGGATGCCGTTGATGAACTGCGTGGCTTCGTAGGTGGAGAAGCGGCGGGCGATTTCCAGGGCCTCGTTGATGGCGACGGTGCGTGGCGTCGGCTCGAAGAGGAATTCGTAGACGGCCAGGCGCAGGATGTTCCGATCGACGACGGCCATGCGCGAGATGCGCCAGTGCTCGGCACGCGAACGGATGCGCTCGTCCAGTTCCTGTAAGCGCGAGAGCGTGCCGGTGGCCAGCCGCGTCGCGAACTCGCGCGCGCTCTCCTCCACGTCGGCGTCGCCCAGCTCAGCCCAGTAGGTACGCACCAACTCGTCAGCGCGCGTCTGTGAAACATCAGCCGCAAAGAGCATTTGCAAGGCGCACTCACGCGCCTTACGCCTTGAACCCATAACAACTCAATTACAAGGGCTGAAGGATGAGGGATGAGGGATGAAACAAAGTCTTTCCTTCATCCCTCACCCTTCATCCCTCATCCCTCCTTGAACGTTTCCCTGTAAAGATTGACTAACTCGACGGCCGACATGGCGGCCTCGAACCCCTTGTTTCCAGCTTTCACCCCGGCGCGATCAATCGCCTGCTCCAAGGTGTCTGCAGTCACGATGCCGTAAACCACTGGCACACCCGTCTCCATCCCTGCCTGCGCGATGCCCTTTGTTACTTCACCGGCGATGTACTCGAAGTGCGGCGTCTGCCCGCGAATGATTGTGCCAACACAGATGACTGCGTCCCACTTTTCGGAAGCGGCGAGTCTGCGCGCCAGGAGCGGAATCTCGAACGAGCCGGGGACCTTGAACAGCTCCACGGACTTTTCATCCGCGCCCAGGCGCTCCAGGGCGTCCAGCGCGCCTTCGACCAGCCGCGAAGTCAGGAAATCATTCCAGCGACTCGCGATGATGGCGAAGCTAAAGCCTTCGGCGTTCAGGCGTCCTTGATGAGTCTTGGGCTGCAAGAGATTTTACGCAAGCGCTCCTGTTCCGAATTGAAAGTGAGAACACGGGCAGTATAAAGAAGGCGCTGAGGAGAGACAAGTGAGGAGTGGAGAGAATTTCCCATCTCCTCTCCTCCTCCTCACTCTCCCTTAAATTCCGGCCGGCGTTTTTCCAGAAAGGCGCGCGTGCCCTCGCGCACGTCCCTGCTCGCGAAGAGGCCGCTGAAAAGTTCCGCCTCCAGTTGTAAGCCTTCCGCGAGCGGAAGAGTGAGGCCGCGCGTGACCGCTTCGAGACAGGCGCGGATGGCCAGCGGTGCGAGGCACGCCATCTCGCGCGCCAAGCCTTCGGCTTCGGAAAGAAGCTCATCCGAAGCGACGACGCGATTCAAGAGCCCGACGCCAAGCGCCTCGTCCGCTGTGATGGCACCTCCCGTCAACATTATTTCCAGGGCGCGGCCGCTGCCCGTCGCGCGCGCCAGCCGCTGCGTGCCGCCGTAGCCTGGAATGACCCCGAGCTTTATCTCCGGCAAACTGAAACTGGCATTGCCAGCGGCGAGGCGTAGATGGCACGCCAGCGCAAGCTCGCACCCGCCGCCCGCAGCCACGCCGTTGACGGCGGCGATGACCGGCACACCGCAACGCTCGATCCGCTCGCAAACCTCCTGCCCGCGCAAGGCGGCGCGGCGCGCCTCCTCTGCGTCCATCTCGGCCAGCTCGGTTATGTCCGTGCCGGCACAGAAGGCCGCTTCACCAGCGCCTGTCAGAATCACTGCGCGCACGGCCCTGCCCTTCTCGCGCACGTCCGCGAAGAGCTCGGCAAGGCGTTCGAGCATCGCGCGCGTCAGGGCGTTGCGCTTGTCCGGCCTGTCCAGCCGCACGAGCAGCAGCCCGTCATTCTTATCTTCGACGACTATCCCCATGCTCTTTCAGAACAGGTGCGCTTTTTTGACGCGGGACGAACCCTGACGATGAAAGAGGCGCTCGCAACTTTCCCGCGCTCTCCTACACCAGTTTCATCGGCGTCGGGTTCTTCGGGTCCTTCGTGTAGTCATAGAAGCCCCGGCCGGACTTGCGGCCGTAGAGACCGGCCAGCACCATGCGCTTGAGCAGTGGTGGCGGGGCGAAGCGCTTCTCGCGGTACTCGTTGAACATGATCTCGGCGATGTAGTAGGTCGTGTCCAGGCCGACGAAGTCGCCGAGCGTGAACGGCCCCATCGGGTAATTGAGGCCGAGCTTCATGGCGTTGTCTATGTCAACGATGCTCCCGACGCCCTCTTCCAGGGCGCGGATGGCGTCGAGCATGTAGGGCACCAGGAGCCGGTTGACTATAAAGCCAGAGCGGTCGGTCGCACGCACGGTCACTTTGCCGAGCTGCTGGCCGAATGCAAGTGCCTGCTCGTAGACGGCCTCGTCGGTCAGGACGGTGCGCACCACTTCGACGAGCTTCATGATCGGCACGGGGTTGAAGAAGTGCAGGCCGATGAAGCGGCGCTGCCTCTCGGCGGAAGTGGCCGTCATCATCTCCGTAATCGAGATGCTCGAAGTGTTCGAGGCGAAGATCGTCTCGGGCTTGCAAATACCGTCCAGTTCGGCGTAGGTCTCGCGCTTTGTCTCCAGGTTCTCGATGATGGCCTCGATGATGATGTCGCAATCACTCAGGTCTTGGAGCGAGGTCGTGCCGGTCAGCCGCCCGCGAATCTCCTTCTGCTGGTCGGCGGTGATGGTTCCCTTCTCGGCGAACTTGGCTAGGGATTTTTCGATCCCGCCAAAGCCTCTCTGGCACAGTTCGTCCGACACCTCGCGGACGACGGTCTCGAACCCGGCGGAGGCCGCCGTCTGCGCGATGCCAGACCCCATCAGGCCGCAGCCGAGCACTCCAACTTTTTTGATTTCCATCTCTCTCGTCTCTCCTCTGATTTCTCTTTAAGTAAAGCTAGTAAGTTTGATTGCTTGAAGTTTGATTGCCTGATTTACCTGGCGGCAGGCTGTTCCTGCTCGGGCGCTTCCGGCACGGGCGGACTCTTTGTTTGCAGCTTGATTCCGTACTTTCCGGCCTCTGTGTTGAGCCAGTCGAGCTGCTTTCGCTGCCAGGATGAAAAGTCCTTGAGCAGCCGATCCCTCTCCTGCTCGTGTGCCTGCGTTTGCCTGCGCCCCTGCGGCTTCGCTTCCGCGAGCGGCTTCATTCTTTTGAGGAGCGCTTGCAGCTCGTTTTTGAGACCCTCGGCCTTATCGTCGAGTCGCGGCGCGCCGTCCAACCCTTCGATTGCCTTGTCGATCCCGCTCACGTCCCCGTTGTTGAAGGCGTTGACGAAAGCCCCCTCGCCCGAGCCGAGCGCGTTCAGGTAGGCGATAGCGCCGGACGTGTCGTTGTCGTTCGTCACCTGACGGATGAAGGCTTGATTTGCCGGCGTATCATAATCCCGGAAGTGTCGAATGACCATCACGAAGCTCGTGACGACGAGCCCGAGCGCAAGGATTTGCAGAATGTGCCAGAAGACCGCGACGCCCGCGCGCTCGCCCGGACGCTTGTAGCCCACCACGAGCGCCAGGAGCGCGCCGGCCAGCAAGCCCCCCATGTGCGCCGCATTGTCTATGACCGGAATCGCGTAGCCGATGAAGATGTTGAGCAGGATGGTCGGCAGCATCCCGACGCCGAAAGCGCGCTTGAAGCCATCGGGCAGCTCCCGTCGGAACTTGATGCCGAAGACGAAGAGCACGCCGATTAAGCCGAAGAGCGCACCCGAGGCTCCGACCGAGATGGCGTCGCCCGACTTGAAAAAGAACCGGCCGAGGGGGCCGCTGCTGTGCATGGTCGGCTGCACGCTCAGGTAGCTCGCGGCCACGCCTGCGACGCCTGTCAACACCCAGAAGAAGACGAATTTCGCGGAGCCGTAGAGCCTCTCGACGTAAGGCCCTATGATCCAGAGCCCGTACATGTTCATCAAGAGGTGAAAGATGTTGCCGTGCAGGAAGATGGGCGTCACGAATCGCCACCATTCGTGTTTAGCGTTTATCAGCGCGTTGACCTTCGCGCCGTACCTGATGAGCACGGCCGCGCTCTCGCTGCCCCCTGCCTGTGAGGTCAGGAAGAAGATGAAAATGTTGGCGACGAGAAAGACTATGGTGAAGATGTACGGGCGGCTCAGGATGGCGCGCGCAAAGCGCATGGCCTCGTGGTCCTGCGCTGGCTCCTGTGTACGCGCCTCTGCTGGAACCGCCTGTGCGGCTTTCGGCGCGCCGCACAGCGAGCAACTGGTCTCGCCCGCCCCGACGAGAGCGCCGCAGTTGCGGCACACGGTCGGCCGCCCGGCGTAGTTCAAGTTATTCAGTTGGCCTTCAGACAAAACCTTACACCTCAGGCGCGCCGCCCTGACACAAATCCGTTACTCACGCCCGCACTCTTAGCCAGACGCGCTTCAACCGACGTGAAGGCGGCACCTGTGGCGCGACGACCCGGCAACTTCAGATGAGCTTGACTCGCGGGCGATTTTACACTGAAAAGACTGAAAAGCAGAATTGGGAGTCGGGAAGCGTAGCGCTGCCCTCCGGCTTTGAAGCCCGCCGCTTCTCCGTCCGCCTGAC
>DATEMM010000360.1:0-3661 GCA_035275605.1 Pyrinomonadaceae bacterium | reverse complement strand
TCACCTTTCAGGCGATCAACAACGAGGGCGGGACCATCGGCGCGGGGAATTATTTCTTCAAGCGCGCAAGAGCGAGCCAGCCCTAGCATTCTTTCAGCGGGCAGCGATGATCATTTAGATTCTCTGAAGGGGCGGGGCGGGCCGGAGGCAAAAGGCTGCCCGCGTCCTCGTCCGTCCCAATTGAGCAGCTCACTTAAGGAGTCGGTATGAATCTCCGAAAACATCTTGCGGGCCTGGCGATATTCCTGGTCATCTTCGTTGGCACAGTCTTCATCTTCAACTACCTGACCCCACGCGCCGGGCTCATCGGAGGCCAGAGGGGTATCCCTCTGCCGAGTGAGCGCGCCAGCAGGATAAAGTTCAGCTACGAAGTGCCTTACGTTTCATTGGATTTCATCAACCGGAAGAGCTACACGACGCTGTTGCTCCAGAACTTGTCTGGGACGCGCGTGCCCGCGAAGCTCTGGGTTCGTACATACTTTTTCGCGCCGGACTATGACCGACGCCAGGTCTGGGCGGGCGAGGCCGTCGAGCTCAACGTCGCGCTTGCAATCGGAGGCCGGCACGTGGTTACAAGCGCCGCCGCGTGTGACTGGTGTCAGGCTCCGTCCGCGCCGAAGGCCGGTTACTACGCCCGCGTCGTCGTCTCGAACAGGTCGGCCGAAGACACTTACCTGCCCGATTCCGAGATTGACCGCGAGATTACGACCGCCGTCCCCGTCGTGGTTCAGGCCGAACAGCAATTCAACCGCTGACCCTTTCGCCCAGGCGCGCAAGTTTCATCGCCGTCCTGCATTCAAGATGCCGTATGAGTAGTGGCAACCCGAGGGGCTAAGCCCAATACGCTTTGTGCCCCAGGGAATATCTGAGGCGGATGAAAGCGCCGGAGGAGATTGCGATGAGGAACGCTGAACGAACTTCTTCAAGGTCCGGGTGGAACAGGTTTTCAATGCTGAAGGGCGCGCGCGCCGGTCGGGGCCAGCTTTGTCTGGTGCTCCTCGTCGTCGCGGCTCTTTTCCTTTCGTCGTGCACGAAAGACAAAAGGGGCGGGAGCGTCGCCCAGAACCAAAACGTCGCGCAGGGACCGATGGACGCCCGCTCTGCCGGGATTACTTCCAATACAATCGCTCCGATGCCGCAAGGCACGCCCGCCTACGACGGCGAGATGGGTAACACGGAGCAGTACAGCCACATCGACGAGAACCCTTTTCTAGAAGTCGCTCGCGCCCCGCTCTCGACCTTCTCGATAGACGTGGACACGGCCTCTTACAGCAACACGCGCCGCTTCCTCAAAGAAGGGCAGCTCCCGCCGAAAGATGCCGTTCGCATAGAGGAGCTGATCAACTACTTCGCTTACGACTACCCGCAGCCCGCTGGCGATGCCCCCTTCTCCGTGACGGCAGAGGTTTCCGAGGCTCCCTGGAATCCCGCGCACCGGCTGGTGCACATCGGCCTTCAGGGCAAGCGTATTCCAATGGAGAGCATGCCGCCGGCCAACCTGGTCTTTCTGCTAGACGTGTCTGGCTCCATGAACGACCCGCGCAAGCTCCCGCTCGTCAAATCCGCGATGAAGATGCTGGCCGAGCAATTGACCGCGCGTGACCGCGTGGCAATGGTCGTCTACGCAGGCTCAAGCGGGCTGGTGCTGCCGGCCACCCCTGGCGACCGCAAGGGCGAGATTCTCTCGGCCATAGACCGCCTCGAAGCGGGCGGCTCCACCAACGGCGGCGAGGGCATTCAGCTCGCCTACCGCATTGCGCAGGAGAACTTCATCAAAGGCGGCGTCAACCGCGTCATCCTTGCGACCGACGGCGACTTTAACGTCGGCGTGACGAGCGAGGGCGAGCTTGTCCGGCTGATTGAAGAGAAGCGTCAAGGCGGCGTCTTCCTCTCCGTCTTAGGGTTTGGCACAGGCAACGTCAAGGACAACATGATGGAGAAGCTGGCCGACAAGGGTAACGGCAACTACGCCTACATTGATTCGCTCGGCGAGGCGCGCAAGGTCCTAGGCGAGCAGGTCGGCGGGACGCTCTTCACGATTGCGAAGGACGTCAAAATCCAGGTCGAGTTCAACCCCAAACAGGCCGCGGCCTACCGCCTGATAGGCTACGAGAACCGCCTGCTGCGCGACCAGGATTTCAACGACGACACGAAGGACGCGGGCGAGATCGGCGCTGGCCACACGGTCACGGCCCTTTACGAGGTCGTGCCCTTCGGGCAGAAGTACGAGAATCCCGGCGTCGATCCTTTGAAATACCAGGAGCCCGTCAAGCCTTCCGAGATGGCGAACAGCAGCGAGTTGATGACGGTCAAGCTCCGCTACAAGGAGCCGGACAAGGACGAGAGCAAGCTGGTCAGCGTCTCGCTCGCAGACGCCAAGAATAAGCTCGGCGCGGCGTCCGAGAACTTCAAGTTCGCTTCGGCTGTCGCCGCCTTCGGGATGCTCCTGAGGGATTCCAGGTACAAATCGGGCGCCAGCTACAACAAGGTGCTGGAACTGGCACGCTCGTCAACTGGCGCGGACGCGCAGGGCTACCGCGCGGAGTTCATCCAACTGGTCGAGGCCGCGCGCACGCTCTCATCACAGCGCGCATCCAGAGATTGATGAGAAGAGCGCCATCGTCGTCAAAAGGAATCATCGCGCCTGTCAAGTATGGCGATTCTTTTTTGATGATAATGGCGCTCTTACCTTCTCGCGCGAGTTGCCTATTGAGTCGCGCTGACGAGAAAGACATCCCAGGCCCAGCGTCCCACCTGCGCGCCCTTCGCATCCCTGACCTTCGCGCGGTACTTGAACCGATTGCCGTACTGGTCAATTCTCTTCGACTCTCTGTAGTCCAAATCCAATTCGGCCAGCCTCAACTCCGATAAGCCGCACAGCTCTCCCGGCTCCGATACTCCGTTATGATTCGTGTCCTGCCACAACCTCAGAAACCGGAAGATGGCGTCCCTGGCATCAATCTTCCCATCGAGGTTTCCGCCCTTCAGCGGCTTATCAAATTCCGCCAGCGCCAGGAAGCCGTTCGGGTTGGGCGAGGGCGGCTGCAAGGTGAAGTTGCCAAACAACTCCGACCCGTTATCAATCCGCCCGTTACTGTTGCGGTCGAGCGCGAGGAAAGCCTCATCCGAGCCTGTCGTCGTCCAGGAGAGTTGTTCCGGCGTACCGTCACTGTTGAGGTCGAAGCGGACGCCGCCCGAATCGTTCAAGCTCGGCGCGGGCTCGCAACGCTCTAAGCTTGACCTTTCGTTCGGCGGACGCGGAACGGCCAGCCCATCAGTTCCCCAGAATCCGGTTCCATCTCCGAAGCTGAGAATCTGAAAGTACAGAGTAAGCTTTTTCGGGTCAGGTTTCTGCTCTCTCTTCTTAAATCGCTCCCAGCTTAGCTGTTTACTTTCAGGGAAACTAAAAACGTAAGTCTCACCGGGCTTTATCGGAACATCGTCGGCTTGCGCCCTGGTCTTGATATCTCCTAATTCACTCCTCCCATAGATTATTGAGAAGGCAATTCCTCTCCCGTCCGGGGCCGTTACTCCGGGCACGTCTAAGGTCATGCTCAGAAGATAGATCGGCTTAGTCCCGGTGTTAGTAATCTCAAGCTCGAAGTCCTGAATCCACTTTTTGTTCTTCAAATCCTTAAATAATTTCTCTTTCTCTTTCTTA
>DATEMM010000359.1:0-2662 GCA_035275605.1 Pyrinomonadaceae bacterium | reverse complement strand
TTTTTCTCTGCTTTATTCCCAGCACTAAAGTGCTGGGCTATTATCATGCCGCCCCTACCGGGGCTCTTTGCGACAACTCCGCTGACGTTGAACTCAACTACTCATCACTTATCAACCACCACTTATCTAGCTTTTCTCCCGACGACGAGCGTGGCCTTGACGGAGAGCGCGAAATCCATGTCCTGGCGTTCGGCGTCGATGATACGCGCGATCTCTTTGGAGACGCGCTCCTGCGCCTCCGCTTCGGGTAAAGACTCCAGCCAGCGCGTCAGCAGAAAATCCGTAATCAGGGGCGCGTTCAAAAACTCTTCGCCCGATTGGTAATCGAACTCTTCCACGCGCGTCCAAGACGTGACGTTGTCCAGCCCCTCGCGCGTCGCCATCTCCTCGACCGCCGTCACCGTGGGCAGCTCCGTAATCAGCGACTCTACATCGTGCTCGTGCTCCTTGACGCCGCAGTTGCGCAGCGCCTCCCAGTAGACAGAGAAGAACTCGCCAAAGCTCGAAGAGGTCGCGAGGCTCAGCGCCACCGTGCCGCCAGGCGCGGCCACGCGCACCATCTCGGAGATCATCTCTGGCAGGCGCTCCGCCGCCACCAGTGAGGCGTCGCCCACCACCAGGTCGAACTGGTCGTCCTCGAACGAGAGCGCTTCCAGTTGCGCGCGACGAAATTCCGGATCAGCCCTGACCGCCATGGCCTTCACCCGCCCCAGCTCCAGACACTCCTCGTTCTCATCAACGCAGACGAGCGTCAGATGGTTGCCCGCGCGCTCCTGCATCGCCAGGGCGTGACCGCCTGTGCCAGCCGCCACGTACAGCATGTTCCCCTTCTTGGGAACCTCCACGTGCTCATCGACCAGCTCGGCGAACCTCTCGCCCCAGTCGGTCGCCACATATAAGTCCTGTAAGAAAGCCAGTTCCTTGTCCGATTTATTCACCCTTGTTGTCTCCAGACATATTAACTTTTCAGCGGCGTCCGCGCTGCCTTGCGCTCACGCCACGCTGCTAACAATGCTCGTCCTCCGGCGACGAGTCCTCCGTTGATTGCTCCTCATCATAATACACTTTGCCGCGCAGCGATTCCGGCAGGCATGACATCTCCTCTTTCGCGCGCGGGTCGCTGTGAACGTAGCGATAGCCGCTGCCGTAGCCCGCGCGCTTCATCAGCGGCGTAATGGCGTTTCTCAGGTGCAGCGGGACGGGCTCGCGCGCTGTCTCCGACGCGTCTTCGGCCGCCGCGAAGAAGGCACGTTTGACCGCATTGGATTTTGGCGCGTTGGCCAGATAGATCGTGGCCTGCGAAAGCGGGTAGAGGGCTTCCGGGAGCCCTATCAGGCGCGTGATGTCCGCTGCCGCAGCGGCCTGCACCATCGCCTGCGGGTCGGCCAGGCCAATGTCTTCGGAGGCCAGGATGCAGAGGCGGCGCGCGATGAAGACGGGGTCGGCTCCGCCTTCGATCAGGCGCGCCAGCCAGTAGAGCGCGGCGTTCGTGTCGGAATTCCTGAGCGACTTGATGAGGGCCGAGGCCAGGTTGTAGTGCTCCTCGCCGCCCTTGTCGTAAGCGTAGTGTGCGCGCCCCAGAGATTCGATTACCGTTTCGAGCGTGACCGGCCGCCGCCCGTCTTTCTCCGGCTCCGTGGCTTCGATGGCCGCTTCGAGCGCGGCCAGGGCTACGCGCGCGTCGCCGTGTGCGGAATGGGCCAGGCGGACTATTGACTCTTCGGAAACTTCCGGCTTGAGAGCGGCCATCCCGCGCTCCTCGTCATGGAGCGCGCGCCGCAGAATGGTTTCGACATCCTCGTCCGTCAGTGGATTGAGGATGAGGACGCGCGAGCGCGAAAGGAGCGCGCCCGTCACCTCAAACGAAGGGTTCTCGGTCGTCGCGCCGATGAGCGTCACAGTCCCGTCCTCGACCGCCGGCAGCAGCGCGTCCTGCTGCGCCTTGTTGAAGCGGTGAATCTCGTCTATGAAGAGGACGGTGCGCAGCCCTTCTCTCCTGGTCTCGCGCGCCTCGGCGATGGCCGCGCGCGCTTCCTTGACGCCGGAGAAGACGGCCGAGAGCGCGACGAACTCCGCGCCGCTCTTTTCGGCCAGAAGCCGCGCCAGCGTGGTCTTGCCTGTGCCGGGCGCGCCCCACAGGATGAGCGAGGGCAGTGTGCCGGAGCCTTCTATCAGGCGGCGCAGGACACGGCCCTCGCCAACCAGATGGCTCTGCCCGACGAACTCCGAGAGGTCGCGCGGGCGCATCCTCTCGGCCAGCGGCGCTGTCAGCAGGTCCGGCTGCTCAGGCTCTTCGGCCTCCGAAAAAAGGTTCTTGGTTGCGCGACGTGGCATGGCTATACTTTATCTAAATCCAGGGCGCGGACAAAGCGGCCAAATAAGCGGAGAGGGTCGCGCCCGGCTGCGGCAGTAGACTTTGAAGGGGCCTCTGCCTGGGGCTTGAGCATGAAATTGCGACTATCGAGGGCCGCCTGGGGCGTGTTAGAATCATGGAAAATCTTGGATGGAACGCTGGCGGAAAGTTCTTCGTATAAGGATGCGAGCGCAACCCTGGAAGTTAATTAACTAACTGGCGCGCTCCTTAATTCGGGGAATTAGAAAGGGATGAAATGAAAAACACGAAAGACACGATAAGGGTGGTCGGAATCATTCTGCTCGGCCT
>DATEMM010000358.1:0-9892 GCA_035275605.1 Pyrinomonadaceae bacterium | reverse complement strand
TGATTGAGAGCAACGACGGCGGCGCAAACGTTTCGGTCAACGGAGGCAAGACGTGGACCGAGCAGGATCAGCCGACCGCTCAATTTTATCGCGTCGCCCTTGATAGCGATTTTCCATATCACATCTACGGCGCGCAGCAGGACAACTCGACCATCAAGATAGCGAGCCGGACGAACGACGCCGGAATCCGCGCCAACGACTGGTACGACGTAGGCGGCGGCGAATCCGGCTGGATCGCTCCCTACCCGAAAGATTCCGACATCGTCTTCGCTGGCTCATACGGCGGGCTGATTACGCGCTACGATCATCACACGGGACAACTGCGCAATGTCTCGCCCTGGCCCGAAAACCCTATGGGGCAGGGCGCGGGCGAATTGAAATATCGCTTTCAGTGGAACTTCCCCATCCTCTTTTCGCCGCATGACCCTGAGACGCTCTACGCGGGCGGGAACGTCCTCTTTCGCTCGACGAATCACGGGCAGAGTTGGGAGGTCATCAGCCCCGATTTGACGCGCAACGATAAATCGAAGCAGGGGCCGTCTGGCGGGCCGATCACGAAGGACAATACGAGCATTGAATACTACTGCACTATATTCACTGTCATCGAATCGCCCGTTAAGGCTGGCGTCATCTGGACCGGCTCCGACGACGGGCTCGTGCATGTGACGCGCGACAACGGGAAGAGTTGGGACAACGTGACCCCTAATGGTATGCCCGAGTGGATTCAGATCAACTCGATTGACGCTTCTCCGCATGACCCTGCGACGGCCTACGTGGCGGCGACCATGTACAAGTCGGACGACTTCAGGCCGTACCTCTACAAGACGAGCGATTACGGCAAGACCTGGAAGAAGATCGTGAGCGGCATTCCCGACGGGGCCTTCACGCGCGTGGTGCGCGAAGACCCGAACCGGCGCGGCCTGCTCTACAGCGGGACGGAGACGGGCGTCTACGTCTCTTTCAACGACGGCGAAAGCTGGCAGTCGCTCCAGCTCAATCTGCCCGTCGTGCCGATTACGGACCTGGTGCTGCACAAGGGCGAGAAGGATTTAATCGCGGCCACGCAGGGTCGTTCCTTCTGGGTCCTGGACGATACGACGGTCCTTCAACAGCTCGGCGACGCTGCTGCCGCTGCTGGCCCGTTCCTCTTCAAGCCCGAGGACGCTTATCGTTTTCAGGGCGGCGGCCAGCCGCTTCCTCCAACCGCGACCATCGGACAAAACCCGCCGAGCGGCGCGGTCGTTTACTACTATCTGAAAGAGAAGCCCGCGAGCCAGATCACACTGGAATTCTTCGATTCGGCGGGGCGCTCAATTAAGAAGTTTACGAGCCGCGCGCCCGACCCCGCACCCGCGCCCCCAGGGTCCGGCGCTCCGTCACAGGTTCCGCCCGAACAGCCGCAGGCCCCTTCGGGCGAGGAGGTCGAAGCCGGCGGCGGCAGAGGCGGCGGCGGCGTGCGTCGCATCCCCGCGGAAACGGGGCTGAACCGCTTCGTCTGGGACATGCGCTACGCGGACGCGGCCCGCTTTCCGGGCCTGATTCTCTGGGCGGGCGAGTTGCGCGGGCCGCTCGCGGTGCCGGGCGTTTACCAGGTGAAGCTAACGGTCGCGGGCAAGACCCTGGCACAGAATTTTGAAGTCAAGAAGGACCCGCGGCTGACGACTTCGCCGGCGGACTTCGCCAGGCAGTTTGACCTGCTGATTAAGATTCGCGATAAGCTGACGGAGACGCACAACGCCATCACGCAGATTCGCGAGGTGCGAAAACAGTTGGACGAACTCGTCAAGCGCGTCAAGGATCAGCCGAACTCCAAACCGATTACGGATGCCGCGAAGTCACTGAACGCGAAGTTGACGAGCATCGAGGAAGAGCTTTACCAGACGAAGAATCAGAGCAGCCAGGACCCTTTGAACTATCCCATCCGTCTCAACAACAAACTGGCCGCGGTCGCAGGCATAGTGGCCAGTGCGGACAGCGCTCCCACAGAGCAGTCCTACACTGTCTACGAGGAACAGACGGGTAAGATCAACGCGCAGTTGCAGCGGCTCGAACAGGTCATGCGGACTGACCTGGCGGCCTTTAACCAGCTAGTGCGCGGGCAGAACATCCCGGCGGTGATAGTGAGACCGACGCCGGACGGCAACCAGGCAGGCAGCGAACAAAGGCAAGATGAAAATGAAGAAGATGATCATGACAATGACCAGGATTAAAGGAATCACTTCGGCAGCTTTCAGCAGACGAGACACTTTTGTCTGCCGGCTAGTTGTCGCAATACTTTTCTTAAACTGCCTGCCGCTCGGCGCGCAGCAACGGCAGAACCAGCAGCAGAGCCTCTATCCACCGCAACTGCTCGCAGAACTCAGGCGGATTCAGGAAGCGGCGCTCGGCAGCGACTACGCCTACCGGCAGGTCGCGCACCTCTCCAACAACATAGGGCCGCGCCTGAGCGGATCATTGCAGGCGCAGAAGGCCGTCGAGTACGTGGCGGACGAGCTGCGGCGGCTGGGGCTGGAAGTCAGGCTCGAAAAATTGATGGTCCCGCACTGGGTGCGCGGCATTGAGACGGGCGAGCTGGTGGAGTATCCGGGCCAGGCCCCGCAGACGACGCAGAAGATCGTGCTGACAGCTCTTGGCGGAAGCATCGCGACGCCAGCCGAAGGGTTGACAGCCGAAGTAGTAGCCGTCAACGACTTCAACGAGTTGCAGGCGCTGGGGCGCGAGAAAGTCGCGGGCAAGATAGTCCTCTTCAACGTCAAGTTCGACCGGCAGATGGCGGCGCAGGGCTATGGCGGGGACGCTTACGGGCAGGTCTCCGGCTATCGCTTCGCCGGGGCAAGCGCGGCGGCGCGCCAAGGGGCAATCGCCTCGCTCGTGCGCTCGGTCGGGGCCTCGCAGAATCGGCTGGCACACACGGGCTCGATGGGTTACGCACAGGACGCTCCGCAGATACCTGCGGCGGCCATCTCTTCGGAAGACGCGGACCTCATCGTCAGCCTGCTCAAAGAAGGCCGAGTGCGCCTGCACCTGACGCTGACGCCGCAGCGCTTGCCCGACGCCGTCAGCTACAACGTCGTCGCGGACCTCAAAGGGAGCGAGCGGCCCGATGAGGTCGTCATCGTCTCGGGCCACCTGGATTCGTGGGACCTGGGGACGGGCGCGATTGACGACGGCGCTGGCGTGGCCGTCGCTATGCAGACGGCCCAGCTTTTTAAGCAGCTCGGCCTGCGCCCGAAGCGCACCCTTCGCGTCATCGCCTGGATGAACGAGGAGAACGGGCTGGTCGGAGGGCGGACCTACGCGCGCGAGCACGCGGCCGAGCTTGCGAACCACTACGCGGCCATAGAGAGTGACAGGGGGGCCGGGCACCCGCTCGGCTTCGAGGCGAAAGTCAACGAGGACGTTTTGCAGGTGATCGCTCCCATCCTGGAGGTCTTGCAGAGCCAGGGCGCGGGTTTAGTCAGAAGGACCGAAGGGACCGAGGCCGACATCTCGCCGATGGCCGCGCAGGGTGTGCCAGCCTTCGGCCTCTGGCAGGACACGCGGACTTACTTCAACTACCACCACACGGCTGCGGACACGCTGGATAAGATCGCGCCGCGCGAGCTCGCGGAAAACGCCGCCGCGATGGCCGTGCTCGCCTACGCGCTGGCGAACCTGCCGCAGCCCTTGCCGCGCGACGCGCCCCCGCCGGCGAGAGGAGCAGGGAACTAGAGCGATTTTAAATCACTCCCGGAGACATCCTGGGAGCGCAGGCATCCTTGCCTGCGCTCCCAGGGAAAGAGCTTGACGGGCCGAGCGTCTGCTTTAATAGTTGTTCGTGTAGGTCATAAAGTGCGACCAGCCGTTTATCGCTGATATTGAGAGGAGCCTGGCGCCGCCCGTCGGTTTAAAGTTTCCCGCGACGTATACGTCAATGGGCCGCATCTTCCACCTGTCGATGGTGTTGGCTCCGTCGTTGATCCAGTCCGTGCTCCAGCCGGAGTTGGAGAACTCCATCAGATGTGACCACCCGGTGGCGGACACGGCGACCAACTGGTCGCGCTTGTTGCCCTGGAAATCTGCGGCCAGGAATTGATCTGCGGCGGCAATAATCCACCAGTTAATCTGACCGTTGCCGCTTCCTTCGATGTACTTCCAATTAGCGCCGTCGAACTTCATAGTGTGATGCCAACCGTTCGGGTTGAGGGCCAGCACCTCATCTTTCTTGTCGCCGTCGAAATCCCCGGCCACATATTTGTCATTGCCCTTGATGTTCCAGACGTCAATCTTCCCGCCGCCGCTCCCCTCTATATACTCCCAGTTGCCTCCATTAAACCGCATCGTGTGGTGCCACCCGTTAGGATTGGTCGCCAGCAGCTCGTCCTTGCCGTCGCCGTTAAAATCGCCGGTCACATATTTGTCTGCGGGGTTAATATTCCAGACGTGAATCTTGCCGTTGCCGCTGCCTTCGATGTAGACCCAATTAGCGCCGTCAAATTTCATGGTGTGGTGCCAGCCATTGGGATTGATGGCTAAGAGCTCGTCTTTGCCGTTACCATCGAAATCCCCGCTCACGTATCTATCGTTGGGGTTGATGTTCCACACGTGAATCTTTCCGTTGCCGCTGCCCTCTATATAGTTCCAGTTATTGCCGACAAACTTCATCGTGTGATGCCAGCCGTTGGGGTTAATCGCCAGCAGCTCATCCGTCCCGTCGCCGTCAAAGTCCCCGGTCACGTATTTGTCGTTGGCCTTGATATTCCAGACGTGGAACTTGCCGTTTCCCTGGTTGCCCCAATCGTAAATGAACTCTTTCCTCGAACTTTTGTAAACCCTGATGTAGTCGATCTCGAAATCCTGCGGAAAGCCAACGCCGTTTGGCGGGTCCCAGGGGGCGAGCGCCAGATTTGCGATCAGGTTCATCGGCAGATGTGGAGTGTGCCCGGTCAGAGTCCTGACCAGATTATCGTCCACGTACCACATGATGCTGTTGGGCGTCCATCTCAGCGCGTAGGTGTGAAAACCATCGGTGACGTTCGGAGAATACGTGATGTCGAAATGGTCCGGATAGGAGTTGTTGTTGCTGGTCGAATTCGGCGGATTGACGATCATATCCTCTAGCTGCCGTGCTATGTGAACGTTGGTGCCAACCCTGTTAGGGACCGGGCCGCTGAATTCAAAAATGTCTATCTCCCTGTATTCCGGCCCCCCGCCCTGAAACAGCCAGAATGCCGGCCAGACAGTTTTCCCGTAGTTCGGAATCCTGGCGCGCATCTCAAAGTAGCCGTAAAGATACTCTTGCTTCAAATAGATCATGCCCGAGGTGTACTGGTACGGATTGCACGTCGTATAGAAATTTCCCTGCGGACCCCAATTCCATACCTCGTAGCTTGCCGCTTCCGTTTTGGCCCGCAAGGTCAAGTTTCCCGACGAAAAGATGTGATTCGCGCCGCCCTTGCTGCAATTCGTGGAAAAGTTTTTATCGAGTCGGGTGTAGTACTCAAGCTCATCATTAAGGGTCTGTCCCCAGGGATAGCCGGTCATCCAGGGACTATTGGCAATCGTCAGAGAGTCCGTGTTGAACTCGTCCTCAAAAACTAAATTCCAGCCCGGTTTGGATGAAGCCTGTGCGCTGACGGCGGCGGATTTCTTGTCTGGTTTGACGGACGCCTGTGAGGAGACGGAGGTGGTCTTCTTGTTTAGTTTTGTAGTTCCCGGTGTCGGGGCGGGGACGGGTTTTCTCTCGGCCCTAGCAGGTTGCTGGGAGTAACCAATGATGACCGACCCTAATATGAAAGCGCCCGAAGAGACTAAGACAAATATCATCCGGGCTATCGTTTTCACTGTTTGCTTTAGCATCTCTGATCTTCCTTTTAGGCATTTTGTGTGAGAACCGAAGGGCGAGAGAGTAGCGGCCCCATGAGGATAAAGCGCCGAGTGGAATTTTCTACACAAGACACCCGATATGCATTTCTGATACCACCTCTGCCGGACGTTATTCACACGGTAATGTCGCTCATTCGATTTTTAAGCGGGCGCGTGAGTGGCTACTACAGGAGACAAATCATCTCGATGTGTCTCCAAATGTTCACTTGCAAACCGAAAACCCTCTGGCCCGGCTTCGCCTTACACCCTGCCGAAGCCAAACCGAATCCGGGCGGGTCAGTATTGACAGTAAATACTGTTGACACGAAATACCTGCTAGTTGTATATTGCAGCCCGTGACGAAGAGTAGCCTGGAAAAGATGCGCCACACGAAGTACGTGGGTGTGGCCGAACTGGCCGGAGAGGCGGCCAGAATCTTGACGGAGAGTGGCCTGGCACAGGAGCGCGGCACCGTAACGGAAGTGCCCGACGAGCGGACCATCAGGTACTACCTGACCGAAGGGCTCATCTCCCCCGCCGAAGACAAGCAGGGAACCGCGTCGGTCTTTGGCTACCGCCATCTGTTGCAGCTCTTAGTGGTCAAGAAGCTGCAATCTCAGCATCTGCCGATTCGCAAGATTCGCGACCTGGTGGATGGGCGAACCGAGCGCGAGTTGGAGCGCTTGCTCGGCGCGGAGGGCGGCGCGGCTGTCAAGAACGAGGCCCTGAGTTATCTGGAGAAGCTGCTCACGAAGCCCGCGCCGGCTCCCCAGAGCCCCCCGGCCCCGCAAGCTTTACGGCAGATGTCGGTCATGGAATCCCTCGCGAGTCCAGCGCCCCCCGCGCCGCAGACTCCCACGACTGGTTCCCCCGGCGGCACCTGGGCCAGGGTCGAGATCGAGCCCGGTCTTGAGCTGCACGTGCACGATCAATACCAGCCGCCGCGCGAGTCCAGAGGGTTACGCAGATTGACGCAAATCTTACTGCGCGTCATAGAGTCACATGGCCAGAAGCCAGGAAAGCGAGGAAGTTAAATGTCCCAACAGGTTCCGAAAGTAGAGTTCCTGACCGAGCGCGCGAAGCTCACCGCCGGGCGCGAGCAGACGGTTGATGTGCTGATTCGCATCACGCCGCCAGACGTGGATACGGGAGTCAATAAACGTCCCGAATTGAACTTGAGCCTGGTGCTCGACCGCTCCGGCTCGATGGAGGGCGAGAAGATGGTTCGCGCGCGCGAGGCGACCCGCTACTGCATAGACCAGTTGCTGCCGTCCGACCGCCTGAGCGTCGTCATCTTCGACAACATTATAGAGGTCTTAATCCCGAGCCAGCGCGCCGAGAACAAAGCGCAGCTCAAGAGCTTGCTCAGAGAAGTCTATGCGCGCAACTCGACCGCGCTGCACGAGGCTTGGGTGCGCGGCGGGATGCAGGTCAGCGAACACCTGACGGGCGGGGCGGTCAATCGCGTCGTGCTGATTACGGACGGGCTGGCCAACGAGGGCCTGACCAACGTCGATCAGATAGTCTCGCAGGTCCGCGGGCTCGCCGACAGGGGCGTGAGCACTTCGACCGTAGGCATCGGCGACGATTTTAACGAAGACCTTTTGATTCCGATGGCGAATGCCGGGGGAGGCAATAGCTGGCACGTGAAGACGGCGGACGACATGCAGCGCATCTTCGCGGTCGAGCTCGAAGGGCTGATCGCGCAGGTGGCGCACACCGTGACGCTCGGCCTCGTTCCGGCAGACGGAGTGCGACTCGCCGACGCGCTCAACGATTTCGAGATGGGCGAGACGGGCCGTTACAAGCTGCCGAACTTGCAGGCGGGCTCTCCCCTGGACGTGGTCGTGCAACTGCGCGTCCCGGAGCAGGTTGAAGGCACGCGCCTGCGCCTGCTGGACCTGCGCCTCGGCTACACGCCGCAGGAGATGAAAGCGGCAGAGGTCGTCAAACAGGTCTTTGAAGTGGAGTTCGTGGCCGAGCAGGAGGTGGAGCAATTGCCTGTCAACCACGAGGTGGCGAAGGCCGTGCAGATGCTGATGAACGCGCGCGCTCGCGCGGAGGCCGTCAGGCGTATGGACGTGGGCGATTACGTAGGGTCGCGGCGAGTGTTGATGGCGGCTCGCATGAGTTCCGAAGCGTCGTTCTCGCCTATGAGGGAGAGCGCGGACGTGCAGGACGAGATGCGCGTGTTTGAGGAATATCATCAAACCCTGACCGACCGTTCGTCAGACAAGATGAGCCGCAAGCGCCTGATCTATGACGCGCTCTCGCGACGCCGGAGCAAGAAACTCAGCTAAGGGCCGGCAAGAGAACTCACCCCGGAAGCGAAGGCACTCAAGGTCAAACGACTTTGGTGCCTTCGCTTCTTGGACGCTGTTCACTCTGTTTGCCCGCGCCGATTCCGAAGACGTATGATTGTTTGAGCGATGACAGAGATGACGACAAACAGGCGCAAGGCCGTGGTGCTTCTCAGCGGCGGGCTCGATTCGACGACCGTGCTGGCAGTGGCGCAGAGCGAGGGCTATGAGGTCCATGCCCTGACCTTTCGCTACGGGCAGCGCCACAAAGCGGAGATAGAGTCGGCGCGGCGCATCTCTGCGCTCTTTAACGTGGCCCAGCACGTCGTGGCCGAAATTGACTTGCGCGCCTTTGGCGGCTCGGCTTTAACCGACGACATGGCGGTCCCGAAAGGGCGCTCTCTAGCAGAGATGTCCGAGGGGATTCCAGTGACTTACGTTCCGGCCCGCAACACGATCTTCCTGTCGTTCGCACTGGCCTGGGCGGAGGTGCTAGGCTCAAGCGACATCTTCATAGGCGTTAACGCCCTGGACTACTCTGGCTACCCCGATTGTCGTCCCGAATACATAGAGGCTTTTCAACGTATGGCCGATCTGGCGACTAAAGCCGGAGTCGAAGGGAGACAAAAGCTCATCATCCATACGCCTTTGATTAATCTTTCGAAGGCGGAGATTGTGCGCAAAGGGCTTGAGCTTGGCGTTGACTACTCGCTGACCATGACGTGCTACGACCCTGCGCAGGACGGCGCGGCTTGCGGGCAGTGTGACGCCTGCATCTTGAGACTGAAGGGGTTTGCGGAGAACGGTATGAGCGACCCGGTGCCCTACATATCGAAATCTTAAGTTACGACATGAGCATCTACATTTATGCATTAATTGACCCACGGGATGGGAAAATTCGCTACGTAGGTAAAGCTAAGGATTTGAAACGGCGAATATGGAATCATACTGTCCCATCCAAGCTTTCTGGTACTTGCCATCGCCAGAATTGGCTTAGACAGTTAAGGTCTGAGAAGTTAAAGCCAGCGGTACAAATCTTAGAAACTCTCCCTGAGAACAGCGATTGGACCCAGGTAGAACGAAAATGGATTCGTGAATTAAGGGCTAAAGGGTTTGATTTAGTAAATACGACAGAAGGCGGCGAGGGCGGCGCTACAATGACCGGGCGCAAGCGAATTATTTCAGCCGAGACCCGGGCCAGAATTTCTGCAAGTCGAAAGGGAATTTGTCCAAAATGGAGTGCGAGTACGTTAAAGGCGCGTGCTCAGGGAATTCGAAACGCTTGGGCAAGGCGGCGCGAAGAGGGATAGTGCCAAGGCGCGGCAAAAGATGAGTATTGCAAAACACGGTAAGCCTTGGTCTGAAGCTCGGAGGGCGGCTTGGGAAAAGCGGAATGTATAGTTGTAAAGAAATATATTATACGATCCAGGGCGAAGGCGGAAACTCTGGCCGCCCGGCCGTCTTCTGCCGCTTCACAGGCTGCAACCTATGGACAGGACATGAGAAGGATCGCAGCCGCGCCGTCTGTCAATTCTGCGATACGGATTTCGTCGGGACGGACGGGCCGGGCGGCGCTCAGTTCGAGAGTGCAAAGGCCGTCGCCAGGGCGGTCGCAGAAGCCTGGCCCGCGTGGAAAGCGGCGCGCGCCGCGCCCGACGGTGCCGGCCAGGATGCCCATCACCACCACCAGGCCGTGGACGGCCAGCGCCCCACCCAGCGCCCCCAGCGCCTTGAGCGCCTTTGCCGAC
>DATEMM010000357.1:0-3602 GCA_035275605.1 Pyrinomonadaceae bacterium | reverse complement strand
CGCCAGGCCGTCAATGGGCAAGTGCCTGGCCTTCGATAGCGAGATACTTTTGTCCGACGGAAGCATCGGCACTATCGAGCAACTTTACCGAGACCAGGCGGCGCGACTGCTAACTTTGGGAGCTGACTACAAATTCACACTTACGCGGCCATCCGCATACGTGGACGATGGAATTAAGCCCGTCTACCGCGTGACGACGCGTCTGGGTCGTGTAATTGAGACGACGCTTTCTCATCCCTTTTTGACGATTGACGGCTGGCAGCAGCTTCATCGTCTGAGAGTGGGTGCCCGCATTGCCGTGCCGCGTGTCCTGGACGTATTCGGGACTGCCAGCATGCGCGAGTGTGAAGTCAAACTACTCGCCTATCTGATCGGCGACGGCTGCCTGACCGGCTCGTCCCCGCGATTTGTCGTCGGAAAGCCCGCTCTGCGCGCTGATTTCGAAAGAGCGGCATCGGAATTCGGCGGCGTCGAAGCCGTGCCCGCAAAGAACCCGAACCGAACTTTTACGCTGCGCGTCCGGCGGATGAAAGGGGCGAAGCTGAACGCCCTGACTGTCTGGCTAAGGGAATTGAACCTGTACGGCTGCAACAGCCACGCCAAATTCATTCCGCCGAAGATCTTCCAATTGCGGCGTGAGCTTGTCGCGTTGTTCCTCAATCGCTTGTTCGCCACGGACGGCTGGGCGGCGCTCCTTAGCAGTGGGCAGGCTCAACTGGGTTACTCTTCGACGAGTGAGAGATTGATTCGTCAGGTGCAGCATTTGCTCCTTCGTTTCGGCGTCGTCGCGTCGCTCAAAAAGCGGGCCGTCAAATACAAAGACGAGCGAAGGGTGGCCTGGCAGTTAGACATCACGGACGCTCGCTCAATCGAGACTCTCATTAAAGAGATCGGCATCCACGGTAAGGAAGATACTCTCGCCGCCGTCCGCGACGCACTCAGCGGGCGAAGGTATCAAACCAACCGCGACCTGATTCCCGTGGGCGTGTGGGAGCGGATTGCCAGCCTGAAGGGGGATGAGTCGTGGGTAAGTCTGGCTCGCCGGGCGGGCATCAGGGGACACACTAATATACACGTAGGGAAGCGAGCCCTCTCACGCGGGCGTTTACAGGCTCTGGCCGCCGGTCTAGAAAGCACGGAGCTTCACCGGCTGGCGACGAGTGAAGTTTACTGGGACGAGATAGTCTCGATTGAAAGCGCCGGGCACAAACAGGTTTACGACCTGACCATCCCGGAGACTCACAATTTTGTAGCCAACGACGTCTGCGTTCACAACACGGCGCTGTGTTTGACTCTGGCACAGAACGCGGCCATTCAGGCGCAGGCCGTGGTCGGCATCTTCTCGCTGGAGATGTCGAAGGAGTCTCTGGTGATGCGCATGCTCTCCTCCGAGGGGCGTGTGGACGCGCACCGTTTCCGCAGCGGCTTTCTCTCGCGCGACGAGTGGGCGCGCCTGGCCGGAGCGCTGGGCACGCTGGCCGAGACCAGAATCTTCATTGACGATACGCCGGGCATTACCGTGCTGGAGATGCGCGCCAAGGCCAGACGCCTGGCGGCCGAGCAGAAGAAGCTCGACCTGATAATCGTTGACTACCTCCAACTGATGTCCGGCTCGTCGCGCCGCACGGAGTCGCGCCAGCAGGAGGTCTCGCAAATCTCGCGCGAATTAAAGGCGCTGGCGAAGGAATTGAACGTCCCGCTCATCGCGCTCTCGCAATTGTCGCGCGCGCCCGAGAACCGCACGGACCACCGCCCGCAGCTCGCAGACCTGCGCGAGTGTGTGACGGGCGATACGCTCGTACTTCTCGCGGACGGCTCGCGCGCGCCGATCGCGCGTCTGGTTGGAACGGAGCCGGAAGTCTTGTCTCTCTCTGCCGAGGGGAGGATTGTCCGGGCCAGGAGCGACAAGGTTTGGAGAGTCGGGCTGCGCCCTGTCTTTGATGTGCATCTGGCGAGCGGGCGGCGAATACGCGCGACCGCCAGGCACCGCCTTCGCGGTTGGGAGGGTTGGAAGCGCGTTGACGAGTTGCTGCCTGGAGACAGACTAGCAGTGGCGAGGCAACTGCCGGAGCCAAAAGCAACGCTCCTCTGGTCGGACGCTAGGGTGGCCCTGCTCGGCCAGTTAATCGGCGACGGCAGCTATCTCAATCAGCAGCCGATGCGCTACACGACGAGTTCGGAAGAGAACAACCGCGTCGTAGCCGGGGCCGCGCGAGAGGAATTCGGCGCGGAGGTCAAGCGCTACGCGGGCCGCCGCGACTGGCACCAGCTTCTCATCAGCGGGAACGGAAATCGCTGGCACCCCGCCGGTGTGAATCTGTGGCTCCGTGAGTTGGGCATCTTCGGACAGCGTTCACACGAGAAGCGAATTCCCGAGGCAGCGTTCAGGCTGAGCAACAGGCAAATTGCCTTGCTCTTGCGCCACCTGTGGGCTACCGACGGATGCATTTACACCCCGTCGGCTGGAGCGCAAAGCACAAGCAGGGTGTTCTACAGTACCAACAGCATTACACTTGCTGGGGATGTTGCTTCGCTACTACTTCGTCTCGGAATCGTCACGCGCCTTCGCGTGATTCAGCAGGGGCGCTATCGTCCAGCCTACAACGTGGATGTCTCCGGCTCAGAAAATCAACGGAGCTTTCTGGATTTGGTCGGGTCGTTCGGTCCGAGGGTCGTACAGGCAAAGCGTCTTAGCGCTTGGTTGGCGCTAAGGCAGCATCCTAATACCAATGTTGACACTCTACCCAAGGAATGTTTCGAGGATATAAAAACACTGTTGCGAGCGCGGGGCATCTCAACGCGGCAGATGGCTGATATCCGCGGGGTCGCTTATGGAGGCTTGGCTCATTTCAATTTTGCACCTTCACGCTCTCTGGTTGCAGGGTATGGCGCGATTCTAGGCGACGATAAACTCACGACCCAAGCTACCAACGACATCTTCTGGGACCGCGTGATCGCTGTCGAGGATGCAGGGGAACAAGAGGTCTACGACTTGACCGTTCCTGGGCCGGAGTCTTGGCTAGCTGACGGGATTGTTTCTCATAACAGCGGTGCGATAGAGCAGGATGCGGACGTGGTCGCTTTCATCTACCGCGAGGAGCAGTACAATCGCACGGAAGAGAACGCGGGCATCGCGGAGATCATTATCGCCAAGCAGCGCAACGGCCCGACGGGCGTGGCCAAGCTGGCGTTCCTCAAAGAATTCACGCGCTTCGAGAACATGTGGCGAGAGTGAAACCGATCAGCCCGGAGTTTGAAAACCCCTCCCCTTTCATCTACGCACGCCGGTAATTCCGATTGGACTCAAAAAGGTGAGCAGAGAGAACGAGACGGTCGCGAGAACGGAAGAGCGCGGCCGCAGACCGACGTGGGCTGAGATAGACCTAGACGCCCTCGCCTCTAATTTTCAACGCGTGCGCGAGCAGGCCGGAAGAGGCGTCAAGGTGATGGCGGTCGTCAAGGCCAACGCCTACGGGCATGGTGTGCGGGATTGTGCCAGCAGGCTCGCGGCGGAGGGGGCGGACTGGTTCGCCGTGGCGACGCCGGAAGAGGGAGAAGAGTTAAGAAGTACAGGCATCCGGCAGCCCGTCCTGTCTCTGGGC
>DATEMM010000356.1:0-3331 GCA_035275605.1 Pyrinomonadaceae bacterium | reverse complement strand
CCGGCTTTCCGCCAGGGCTGCGAAGCGGCCTAGCTCTTCCTCTATCTGCTTCTCCGGGTCCGTCCCGAAAAATTTGGCGAGCAAGGATCCGAGGTGGCCCGCGGGCGGCTCGTACCCGAGCGAGACGTGCATGCGTGTCGTCTCGTCGTCCGCCTCCTCGAACGTCACTTCACCCTTCATCTCCACGTCGCCGCGCACGGTCTGCCAGGCTATCTTACGGTTCTGCTCAAACGCGGTCGTCTCGGCCTCCCACTCCACGTTGATTCCTAGAGGCGCGTCCGCCGTCCAGCGCGTAAAGCGCGGCTCCGTCTGCCGCACCTCCTTGATGTGCTTCATCCACTCCGGAAATTTCTCGAAGTCGCTGAAGAGATCAAAAACGACGCTGATTGGCGCATTAATCTCGACAGTCTTTTCCGTCCTCTCCATCTCTCAAAACCCCTCCCCCGTTAAAGCCTATCAACGACCGTAATCAACCAAAAGTTTCTCTCTGATAGCTTAACGTTTATTCCTGCCGCACGTGCTCTCCGCCCAAATCTTCCAGAAACTTTTGCAGGTTATCCGCGTCCGCGTCGCTCCTGGCCTCTACGCCGAGCAGGATGCCGCCGCTGCGCAAACCCGCTTCGTAAACCCTGGCACGGTGCTCTGGGATGCCTGCGCCGATGAGCGCGCCGACGATGCCGCCGGCCGCCGCGCCCGCGCCAAGTCCTGCGAGCGCCGCTGCTATCGGCCCGGCCACGACGATGCCTAAACCCGGAATGGCAATCGAGGTCCCGACCGCGACGATGGCCGCGAGCACCGCGCCGATTGTGCCACCGACGGCCCCGCCGATGCCTGCGCCGTCAGCCGCGTGCGAGCGCGTTTCGACGGCAAACTCTTTGCTGCGCGTCGAGTCGGACATCAGGACGCTGATCTCCTCGCGCGTGTAGCCGCGTTTCATCAGCGCGTCCACGGCCGCCTCTGCCGCCGCGCGTGTTTTGAAAAGACCTGTCACCAGTGTTGTCTTATTAGCCATGAGAGTAGTCACTCCTTCAACCGAATTTTGAAACTCAAGCGCATTGATACGCCTCACCAGACGGCAATCAGTGTGCCGACCGTTGCGCGCATCTCTCTCTGCGCGGGGGGAAGGAAGGGGATTGGCCTTTAATGTTCGGACAGGCGGGCGCAGGCTGTCAACTCTGCAAGGCAAACGGTCGCACCTCTCCCTGGTTCGGCGTACCAAAGCCAAACAAGAAGGGCACGCCTCCCTCAAGCGTTGCGTTGTTATTAGAACACCCTCTGGTGGGGGCGTATCCGGGGCAGGCTTTACTCTTCTGACTACAGACTCTAGACTCCAGACTCCGGACAAATAATTCAAGTGGGGTTACTAATGATTAAAGCAGTCATCTTCGACATTGATGGGACCTTGGTTGATTCGGTTGACCTGCACGCGCGCGCCTGGCAGGAGACCTTCAAACATTTCGGCAAAGAGATTCCTTACGAGAAGGTGCGCCATCAGATAGGCAAGGGCGGTGACCAGTTGATGCCCGTCTTCTTCTCGGAGGAAGAACTCGAAGAAATAGGCGAGGAGATGGAGGAGTATCGCGGGCGTCTTTTCAAGCGCGACTACCTCCCGCGCGTGCGTGCCTTCCCGAGCGTGCGGGAGCTGTTCCTGAGAATCAAGAACCAGGGTCAGCGCCTCGCACTCGCCTCCTCAGCGAAAGAGGACGAGCTGGCGGCTTACAAAAAACTGGCACACATAGAAGACCTGGTGGAAGAGGAGACCTCGTCGGACGACGCCGACAAATCCAAGCCGCACCCGGACATCTTCGAGGCCGCGCTGGAGCGCCTGGGAGACGTGCCGCACGACGAAGTGATAGTCGTCGGCGACACTCCATACGACGCGGAGGCTGCGGGCAAGATAAAGTTGCGCACCGTGGGCGTGCTCTGCGGCGGCTTCCCCGAAGCGGAGTTGAGGGCAGCGGGCTGCGTCCAGATTTACCGCGACCCCGAAGACCTGCTCGCGCGGCTGGACGAATCTGTCATCAATCGGGAATAGCTTTCTCAAGCCTGAATTGAAACCGCGGATGAGCGCAGAGACACGCGGATAAATTCAAAAACAGTATCTCTGTCTCCATCTGCGGTTGAATACTTCTCGTCGCCGGATGAGGATTCTGCACATCAGCTCGGCGCGCTCCATCGGGGGCGGCGAAAGACACCTGGCCGATCTGGCCGGCGCGCTCATTCGCCGCGGTCACGAGGTCTATGCGGCGCTCTCCACGCGCTCGACGCTTCAAGACGAACTCAAGTCCCTGCCCCACGCCAACATCTTCCGGCTTCGCCTGCGCAATGCGCTCGACCTCGGCAGCGCGCTGGAACTGGCGCGCCTCGTGCGAGAGCACGAGATAGAGGTCGTGCACGCTCACCTGGCGCGCGACTACCCGTTGGCGGCGCTCGCCGTCGCGCGTGCGCGCGGGTCAAAGCTCATCATCACCCGTCACGTCCTGTTTAGTCTGAACAAGCTTCACGCCGTCACGCTCAGGCGCGTCGCTCGCGTCATCTGCGTTTCGCGCGCGGTCGAGCGGGCGCTTTTAGCCCAGAAGATTTTCCCGGCGCGAAAATTGACGGTCATCCCGAACGGGATTGATTTCCGGCGCTTCGACGAGAGCCTGTACGGGTTTGACCGCGCGACGTTTCGTCGTCAATTACAGATCGAGCCTGAGAGTTTGCTGGTAGGAACAGTCGGCGAGATCAAGCGGCAGAAGGGGCAGGAAGATTTCCTGCGCGCCGCGGCCCTCGTCGCGCGCCGCAACGAGCGTGCGCATTTCATCATCGCGGGCGCTGACAACACGCAGACGGGCGAGCGACTTGAGAGTCTGAAACGCCTCGCCGCTGAGCTAGGGATAGCGAAGCGCCTGCACTTGACGGGATGGATGGATCAAGTCGCCCCGCTTTTAGCCTCGCTGGACGTTTACGTCTCCGCTTCGCATACGGAATCTTTCGGCCTGACGATAGCGGAAGCGATGGCTGCGGGCCTGCCCGTGGTCGCGACCGCGACCGAAGGCGCGCGTGAGATTATCGCTCAAGGGGGAGCAGGCAGACTCGTCGGGGTCGGCGACCACGAAGCGTTGGCCGCCTCGGTCCTGCAACTTCTTGAAGACGAAGAAGAGCGCGCGCGCCTGGGCGCACTTGCCGGCGCGCAGGCACGTGCGCGCTTTGGTCTGGACCGCATGGCCGAGGCGACGGAGCAAGTCTACCTGGAAGTGGTCGGCGCAAAAGTCGGAAATGATTCAGACCCCTTCGGGGTCTCAATCCCTTTCTAATGATATTCGAGGGGCGGCGCGCTCACGCACTT
>DATEMM010000355.1:0-8540 GCA_035275605.1 Pyrinomonadaceae bacterium | reverse complement strand
GGAAATTCATCATCGTTCGGAATCTTACAGACGGACCTTAGGCCCAGTCCTAACGTGATGGCAGCTTTTTCGATTGACGAGTGCGCCTGCCCGGAAACGTAGACGCGCAGGAGCGGCAAGTCCGCCCGCCCGCTCATGCCGTCTTCGCGTATGTTTAGATTGAGGCTCTCGCGCGCGGCGGCAATCGCGTGCATGGAAGCGACCGAGGCCGTGTCGTAGATGATGCCGTCAAAGCCTGAGTCGAGCCCCATCATCTGTCTCAGCCAGTCGAGCGCGACCTGCTCCAGCTCTATCGCCGCCGGACTCGTCCGCCAGAGCATCGCCTTGACGTCGAAGGCGGCGCTAAACAATTCACCCAGAATTCCCGGCGACGAGGCGGAGGTGGCGAAGTAGGCGAAGAACGAGGGGTGATTCCAGTGCGTCAACGCGGGCGCAATCAGGCGGTCAACGTCCGCTAGAATCGTCTCCATCTCTTCGCCCCTGGCGGGCGGCGAAGAGGGAAGCTGTGACATGAGTTCGCCCGGCTTGACCTTTGAGAGGACGGGGCGCTCCTCTGCGTGCTCAAGGTAGTGGCTGACCCAGTCGATGACTTCGTACCCGAAGCGGCGAAACTCGCTCGTGCTCATGTCGCCGAGTTCCGGCGCGAGGCTCTCGGCCCTCTCTTCCTCTGGTTTCATCTTCGTCTCTGGACCGTTTGGGGCGCAGGATGTGCAGAACTTTCAGCCGCAATATACAGGTGTCGAAAAGAAAAGAGCAGCCCGGACGATTGCAGATTTGGGATTGCGGTTTGCGGATTGAAAAGAAAAACCCTTTCTTAAATCCGCAATCCGGAATCCGCATTCCGCAATCGTCAAGCTAATACTACTCGACAGGCGGCGGCAAATGGGTATAATGCGCGTCGTTCTATTCCAAAAAGCCCGGCGAAAGTTTGCTTCTGCGCATGACTCGCCGCTATTATGCTGACCACAGCCAGGGAACAGGGGACCACTGCGCACGCGACACGTGCGCGGACTGTGGCGCTCATCCTGCGTTCGGGCCGGGTCTGATGTCTGGCAGTTCGGGACTGCATGCTCTCGCTCAAGCGCATGGCGCTGGCCCGGACTGCTTCAATCTTCCGTTTAAGAGTTTCATCGAAACTTTCGCTTCAGTGAGGTAAAAGTATGAGACGCACTTTCATCGCTCTTGGATTGATTTTCGCCACCGTGCTCTACACGGGATGCGCGCGCAGGGGCACGAACTGCGCCGACCCCGGCGGCACAATCAAGATCGGCGTTTACGGCGATTTGTCCGGGCAGACCTCCAGCTTCGGCCAGTCAACCAAAAACGGCGCGCAGATGGCCGCCGACGAAATCAACGCGGCGGGCGGCATCAACGGCCGTCAGGTTCAACTGATTCACGAGGATGACCAGGGGGAGCCGGGCAAGGCCGCGACCGTGGTGGCGAAACTCATCAACCAGGATCAGGTGCGCGCTCTCATCGGCGAAGTCGCATCCTCTAACTCAATCGCCGCCGCGCCCAACGCGCAGGAAGCGAAGGTGCCGATGATCTCGCCGTCTTCGACCAACCCGAAGGTGACGCAGATCGGCGACTACATCTTCCGCGTCTGCTTCATAGACCCTTTCCAGGGCGAGGTGATGGCGAAGTTCGCGGCCAACACCCTGAAGGCCAAGCGGGCGGCAATCCTCTTTGACTCCAACTCGGACTACAGCAAGGGCCTCATACAGTTCTTCAAACAGGCCTTCACGAAACTCGGCGGCGAAATCGTGGCCGAACAAGCCTACGCGCAGAGGGACCGCGACTTCACAGGGCAGTTGACGCAGATTCGCTCGGCCAACCCGGACGTCATCTACGTGCCGGGCTACTACCAGGAGGTCGGCGTCATCGCCAAGCAGACCAAGCAGCTCGGCATCAAGGCTCCTTTGCTCGGCGGCGACGGCTGGGACTCCCCGCAGCTCTGGGAGCTCGGCGGCGAGGCCTTGAACGGAAACTACATCTCGAATCACTACTCGGTTGACGACCCCTCGCCCGTCATACAGGACTTCGTCAAGAGGTACAAGGCGAAATATAACGGGGTCGCGCCGGACGCCCTGGCCGCGCTGGCCTACGACGCGATGATGGTGCTGGCCGATTCGATCAAGCGCGCGAACGGGACCGAGTGTGTCGCCCTGCGCGATGCGATTGCGCAGACCAATGGCTTCAAAGGCATCACCGGGGTCATCAGCCTCAACAGCGAACGCAACGCCGTCAAACCAGCGGTCGTGCTGGAGCTGCGCGACAAACGGTTCGTTTACAAAGAGACTATCCAACCTGACGGGGCCGCCCCGTCGGCCACGGCATCGCCGGCAGCTTCCGCCTCGCCCGCCGCCAACACGAACGCGTCTCCCTCCGCGAATACCTCCGGCGGGAACACCTCGGGCGGCAATACTTCTGGCGGCAACACGTCAGGCGGAAACACGAACGCCAGCGGCTCTAACACGAACAGGTGAAGCGGGGGAATTTTTGATTTGCGATTTTAGATTTGCGATTGGATAAGGACAGGGAATTAATTTATTAATCTTTAGTCTTTATCCAATCAAAAATCGCAAATCAAAAATCAAAAATCTAACAACACCGATGGATACTTTCGTCCAGCAGCTCATCAACGGTCTGAACATCGGGGCCATCTACGCGCTGATCGCGCTCGGCTACACGATGGTCTACGGCATCCTCCGGCTGATTAACTTCGCGCACGGCGACATCTACATGGTCGGGGCCTTCGCCGGCTACGGCATAGCCTATTTCATCGCCGCGCAGTTGGGATTGGCCGGGCCGTCCTGGGCCGGGCTCCTCATTGTGCTGGTCGGCTCAATGATCGTCGCCGCCATTGTCGGCATGGCCATTGAGCGCTTCGCCTACCGGCCGGTCAGGAAGTACTCGCGCATGACGACGCTGATTACGGCCATCGGCGTCTCGCTCCTCTTGGAGAATTTGTTCGTCGCCTACTTCGGCGGCGCCGGGCGCGGCTTCCCGCAGCTCCTTCAGGACGACACTTACCACCTCTTCGGCAACGCCGCCATCTCAAAGTCCCAAATCCTGATCTTCGTCGTCTCCATAGCGCTGATGGTGCTCTTGCAGTGGATCATCTTCAAGACGAAGGTCGGGACGGCCATGCGCGCCGTCTCGTTCAATCTCAACTCGGCGAAGCTGATGGGCATCAACACGAACGCCATCATCACCTTCACGTTCGCGCTCGGGTCGGCGCTGGCCGCGGCGGCAGGCGTCTTGACGGCGCAGTACAGCCCGACGATTGACCCCTTGATGGGCATCACTACGGGTCTCAAGGCTTTCGTCGCGGCGGTCTTGGGCGGCATCGGCAACATCCCCGGCGCGGTGCTCGGCGGCCTCCTGATCGGCGTGGCCGAGACGATGGTCGTAGGCTACGGCGCGAATCTAGGGATCGCCTCGACGTACCGCGACGCCGTCGCCTTCGCCATTCTCATTCTGGTTCTACTACTTCGCCCGTCCGGCCTACTGGGCTCGACCGTGCAGGAGAAAGTGTGACGATTGCGGATTTCGGATTTCGGATTGCGGATTAAGAAAACGTAGGTTTGTCTTTTCAATCCGCAATCCGCAATCCGCAATCCGAAATTCAAATATGCCAAGATTCCTCAAAAGACTTCTAGGCGCTGCCGTCATCGCCCTCGTGCTCGTGGCCATCAACATGGCTATGAGCCGCGAGGGTTTCTTCGGCGTGGGCGTCCCGCTCTACCAGGTGGACCTATGGAAGATGGCGGGCATCAACATCATCCTCGCCGTCTCGCTCAACCTGATTAACGGCTTCACTGGGCAGTTCTCCATCGGGCACATAGGGTTCATGGCGGTCGGAGCCTACTCGTCGGCCTACCTGACCGTCTATTACACTCAAGGGTGGGAGCAGTCGCTCGCAGGAATGGTCGGCGCACAGGCGGCGGCCGCCATCATCTTCACCTTCGTCATTCTGGTCGGCGCGCTCGCAGCGGCGCTGGCGGGCCTGCTCGTCGGCATCCCGACCCTGCGCCTGCGCGGAGACTACCTGGCCATCGCCACCTTAGGCTTCGCCGAGATCATACGCATTCTCATCGTCAACATAGACAAGGTGGGTGCGGCGACTGGTTTCCGCGGGGCGATCGCGCCGCACGTCGGGCGCGAGACCATCCCGGCCTACACGAACTTTCTCTGGATAGGCGTCTTCGTAGTCATCACCATCGTCATCATCTACAACATCGTCAACTCGGACACGGGCCGCGCGCTGGTCTCGATTCGCGAGGACGAATTGGCGGCGCAGGCGATGGGCGTGAACACGACGCGCTACAAGGTGACGGCGTTCGTCATCAGCGCGGCGTTCGCCGGAGTGGCGGGCGCTCTCTACGGCCACTGGCGGCTGCCGCACCCGGCGGATTTCACCTTCACGCGTTCCTTCGAGATCATCATTATGATTGTGCTCGGCGGCATGGGCTCCATCACGGGGGCCGTGCTCGGGGCGCTGGTGATTACGTTCCTGCCGGAGCTTTTGCGACAGCTCCCCGGCGGGGTCTACGATTACCGCCTGGTGATTTACGCTGCGCTGCTGATCCTGATTATGATAGTCAGGCCGCAGGGCATGCTCGGCGGGCGCGAGTTCGGCTTTAACTGGCTCAAGCGCGCGCAGCGCCGTCCAGAAGGCGACGAGGCCGTCGGGGCTTCTAGAGGAATCCCGATTGCGGAGCGCGACGACCCGACGACAGACCGCGCGAAAGAGGTTGAGAACAGATGAGCGGCGCACCGGAACAGGATGCCGTCAAGGCTACAAAGGAAGAGTCCGTCATCACGGAGGCCGCGCGCACGGCCCGGTCGCAGGAGGTCGTGGACAAAAGCGGCGCGTGCCTGCGGACAGACAAGTGTACGATCCGCTTTGGCGGGCTCGTCGCCGTCAACACGCTCGACATGGCCGTCCGGGATGGCGAAATCTACGGCCTCATCGGGCCAAACGGGGCCGGGAAGACGACCATCTTCAACTTGCTGACAGGCGTGTACGAGCCGACCGAGGGGGAGATCTATTTTCAGGGCAAACGCATTGACGGCTTGCGCCCGCACCAGATTGCGCGCCGGGGCGTCTCGCGCACCTTCCAGAACATACGGCTCTTTCCCGGCATGACGGTCCTCGAAAACGTCATGACGGCCTGTCACATGCACGCGCGGCAGACTCTGGCCGACGCTGTCTTTCGCACTCCGCGCTTCTCGCGCGACGAGGAGGAGCACAGGGAGTTCTGTCTGGAGCTGCTCAAAATCTTCGGCCTCGAACGCTTTCAGAAAGAGGGCGGAACGAGTCTGCCCTACGGCAACCAGCGAAGGCTCGAGATCGTGCGCGCCCTGGCCACCAGGCCGAAGCTGCTGCTGCTGGACGAGCCGGCGGCGGGCATGAATCCTTCGGAGCAGGAGGACTTGATTGAGCTGATTCGCTTAATCCGTGACCGCTTCGGGCTGACCATCCTGCTCGTCGAGCACAACATGAAAGTCGTGATGGGCATCTGCGAGCGCATACAGGTCGTGGACTACGGCAAGTCAATCGCGCTCGGCCTGCCCGAAGAGATTCGCAACGACCCGAAAGTGATTGAAGCCTACTTAGGAGATTAGTGATCAGTGGTCAGTGGCCGGTGGCCAGTTAAAAACCAGCAACTCGCTGCTTTGACTGACCACTGACCACTGACCACCGACTACTGGCCACTGTTGCATGTTGACCATAGAGAACATTTCAGTGAACTACGGCGCGATCGAGGCGCTGACGGGCATCTCGATGCGCGTGGAGCAGGGCGAGGTCGTCACCCTGATTGGTGCCAACGGGGCGGGGAAGACGACTACGCTGCGGACCATCACGGGTCTTTTGGAGCCGCGCGAGGGGCGCATCCTCTTCGAGGGCGACGAGATTCACGGGCGGCCGACGCATAAGCTGGTCGCGCGCGGCATCTCAATGTCGCCGGAGGGGCGCGGCGTCTTCGCCAATCTCTCTGTGCGCGAGAATTTGCAGATGGGCGCATACCTGAAGAAGAACCGGGCGGAGATCGCGGAAGACATGGAGCATGCCTTCCAGATGTTCCCGCGCCTGAAGGAGCGCGAGTCGCAGAAGGCCGGAACGCTCTCCGGAGGCGAGCAGCAGATGCTCGCGATGAGCCGCGCCCTGATGTCGCGCCCGCGCCTGCTGCTTCTGGACGAGCCCTCCTTGGGCCTGGCCCCGCTCGTCGTCCACACCATCTTCGAGGCCATAGAGGAGATACGCAGCAAGGGCACAACCATCCTGCTCGTCGAGCAGAACGCGCACGCCGCTCTGCATCACTCCGACCGCGCTTACGTCCTCGAAACCGGCAAGATAGTCATGGAAGGCCCCTCTAAAGAACTGGCCGCCGACCCGCGCATCAAGGAGGCATACCTGGGAGAGTGAGCGAAAAACTCTCCCTCCCAGGCCCTCTAAGAATCTTCACTCAACGCTCACTGCCCGCGTAAAAGTCTCGGCACCTGCGCCGCGAACTTAGCCGTGCGAACCAAGTAGTTACTGAACTGAAGGGGAAGTCTCGGCAGACGGTTGAAGGGCGCGCGCATAGAGACGGTCGCCTCGATCGGGTTGGGCCAGCGATGGCTCAAGGCTTTCAGGATTCCGTCCGGGTAGCGCAGGAAGCTAAGCATCGGCGCGCGGTGCCTCTGTCGCATGGAGGGCGTCCTGGACTCCCACTCCTTCAGGATGGCTGGAAGGAGCCAGCGCGGGAGCGGCTTGCGCCTGTCAGCCGCCGGGGTGTCATCGATGTTCGCGCCGAGCAGTTCGTGCGCGGCCCGGACGGCGCAGAGAATCCAGTCCGCGTGCCGCCGATTCCCGGTCAGGCAAATTCCCCAATCGAAATCCGCGCCCCGCGCTTCGACCGCCGCCGCAACGTCGCAGAGCCAGAGGGGCCTCCAAGCGCCTTCGCGCAGCAGGTGAATCGAGAGGGCGCGCAGGTGGTCTTCCGCGCACAAGACGCGCACCTGCGTTCCCCCGAGCTTCACCAACTGCGAGCGGTCGTAGCAACCGTCCACGCTTCCGCCGCCGAACTTCTCAAACCCGCGGTGCAGGTCAACCTCGTACCGCATCTTCCCCAGGCTCGTGAGCGCGACCTCCGCGTCGGCGAATTGGTGCGGGCGAACGCAGAGGTCTACGTCCCCCCACGGGCGCAGGCCCACTTCCGGGTAGAGACGAGCGACAGCCCAGCCCTTAACCATGATCGGCTCGACGCCGGCTGCGCGAAGCAGCGCGAATGCCTGCTCGATTGTTCGCTGGTGAAGCGCGGCCTGTAGAGTGCTCAAGCGATAAGCCTGCCGGAGTTCGTGCGCGGCGGGCGCGATCCCCAGCTCGGTGTGACGAATTCGCCACCATCCAAGCGCCCCCGCGCCGGAGGCCAGGATGAGCTGCGCAATTCTTTCTAATTCGGCGGCGGTGAGAGAAGGGCCTGGCACAGCGGGACGCGCGCGCCACGAGCCGCCGAGCAGCGACGCCACCAGACGGCCGGAAGATTTAACCGAAGCTTCAGCCATTTTACTAAAGGAAAATTAAGAAATATAACCAATGCCCGGCGCCCAGGCTCCCACTCGATTTCACGCCTCAATCATCGAGGTAGTTCAGCAGGGTGCTGGCCAGCCCTTCAGCTTCGCCGCGGGTGCCTTTTAAAACGAGAGCCCGCGTCGCCACCCGTTGCAGCGCAGCGAAAGCTTTCCCCGGTTGGTTGCGTGCGGAGACCGTTTGCGAAAGCAGCTCCAGCACGCCGCGCCCGGCTGACAGTTGCTGCGGTCGCCACCTGGCCCCGGATTTATACCGGGTGGCGACGACCAGCCCGACGGGCAGGGGCTTTACCCCAGCCTTTCCGCCCAGCGTCTTGACGGGAAATCTCTGCTGCCTTCGCGTCCCGGCCTCTCTAATCTGCAAAGGTCGCGCGAAGGGGTGAACGCGCCCGCGCTCGTCCAGCACCGCGTACTCGTCCGAATAGTAGGTCGCCCCGGCTTTGACCAACTCGGCGACCATCGTGGTCTTGCCCGTGTAGCTGCGACCGGGAATGATTATGGCGCGGCCCTTCCAGCCGACGACCCCTGCGTGGACGAAGACTCTGCGGCGGGCCTCTGTCGCCACGTGCAGTTGCAGGTCCGTCTCGAACATCTCCAGCGCCTCTTCCACGTCCCTGGTGCGGGCGAGACGGGCCAGGTCTCTGTAAAGCAGGTTGAAGCGACGAACGCCGCGCGGCACTTCGGTGCCGTCGCTGCCGAGGACGAACGAGTACAGGCGCTCGACCACGCGCGCGGGTGAAGGTTTCCACCCTGGCGGAAAGTAGCTTTCGATCAGGCGCAGGGCCGCGGGGGTATTCACGCGCACGCCCACGCGCACGCCGTAACTTGTAAAGGAGATGCCGGCCGCCCACCCGAGGCGGTCAATCTTCTCCATTCAAGTAGACTTCCATTTAAACTGTGGCAGGTCTGATGGCGACAAGTGAAGACGATTCCCTGGACGTAAGTTTTTTGAAGACCGAATC
>DATEMM010000354.1:0-5290 GCA_035275605.1 Pyrinomonadaceae bacterium | reverse complement strand
GTCCGAACAATCAGCGACCTGGCCGAAGCTGTGGCCGGGGCCGTGGCTTTCTTCTTCCTTTGCGCGGAGGCGTCCGGCGCGCCCGTGAGAAGCACGGTTAAAAGCAATGCCGTGCCCGGCTGTAGAAGGCAATTGATGGAGAAGCGTCTCATCACAACTTTAAACTTTCACTCCCCGTGTTCACTGCCGGTGAAGCGGCGCTGAATCACTGTCTCGTCCGGGGCCTGTGCGGCGACGGGCGCGCCGGAGCCTTCTGCCTCCGCCGATCGGTGAAGGGCGCGCGCGCCGACTTCTGGACGGAACTGCCCGTTGTCGTCGTAGAGCCTCTCGTACTGGAGGGTGTTTCGCACCACGCCCTGCACGTAGCCGCGCGTCTCCTTGAAGGGAATCGCCTCTGCGAACTCGTCCATTTCGAGCGGCAGGGTGGCCCGCCATTGCGGGACGCGCCCAGGCCCGGCGTTGTAGGCGACCGCGACGTATTCTATGCGTCCGAACTTGTCGAACTGGTCGCGCATGTAGCCTGTGCCAAGCTGAATGTTGAGGCGCGGCTCGAACAACGCATCGACCGTGACCGCCCGGTCCACGCCGTACTTTCGGGCCATCGCCGCGCCGGTCGGCACCAGGAGCTGCATCAGGCCGTAAGCTTTGGCGGGGGAGGCTGCGCGCGGGTCGAAGACGGATTCCTGGCGGATGAGCCCGGCCACCTGGTGCGGGTCAAGGCGGCGGTTGCGCGCCTCCTGCGTAATGATGTCCCAGTAGGAGAGCGGGTAGAAGACATCCCACTCCTCGCGCGTCATCTCTCCGGGTTTCATCTGCGCGTAATCCGGAAAGCTCTTGCGCAGGGTGTTGATGGCGCGGACGTTCTCCGTGCGCGAGCGGAAGAGGCGGGCCAGCGCAAGGTTGATGCGCGGGCTGGACGGGGCGGCCTGGGACGCGCTGTCCAGTTCTTCGAGCGCCCAATCGTTAATGCCTATGTTCGACAGTTGATCCGCTTTCGTGACGTGCTCGATTTCGTCCTGGCCCGCCGTCTCCTCTGCAACGAAAACGGTCTTGAGGTTAGCGGCGGCTCGACCGACCAAAGAGTCCGGGGCGAAGTTGGCCGCCGGAGCGTTCCCGGTTCGCTTCATCGTTTCGAGCCGTTGCAGCGAGAGGTAGCCGTACCAGTTGGCGTTGTAGCGTGCCTGCATCGCTTCGTAAAGGGCGCGAGCCTCTGCGAGTTTTCCGGCGCGCTCGGAATCCCTGGCCGCCCAGTACCCTGCGCGCCCGCGGTTGTCCGTGTTCTTGTCCGCGTAATTCGCCAGGTGCTCGGTCAAAAGCTGTGAAGACTCCTGGTAGTTTTTGGCGTCGTGCGAGGCCCAGGCAATTTCAAACTGAGCCTGGGCGACTTCGGCTGTGCCAGGATATGAGTTGACCGCCGTGCGGAAGAAGTAGGAAGCATCGGCCAGGCTTTTAGCGTCGCGCGCTATCTCCCCGGCGCGCACGAGCGCACGCGGCGCGAACGAGCTTGCCGGGAACGCGCGGCGCAATTCGTCCGTCGCTGCGCGCGCCATCTCCCACTGGCGCGAGTTGGCGTAATTCTGCGTCAGGTAGAAAAGAGCTTCGGCCCTTAATTCCGCGGCGGAGGAGGGAACGCTGTTCAGCGCGGCCACTGCGTCCGCCGAGCGCTTAGAGTTTGTGGCCGCGATGCCGCGCCGCAACTGGGCTTCGGGCCGCGCCGTGTTCGGGAAACGCGTGAAGGCTTCGTTGTAAGCGCCGGCGGCGTCGCCGTATTTCTTCGCGTCGTAGAGGCGGTCGGCGCGCATCACGGCCTCTTCTGCCGTGGCGGGCGCGGTTGTCGAATTAAGCTTCGAGATGAGGGCCGCGGCCTCGACGCTCTGCGCGGACGCGGGCGCGCCGAAGTAGATGCGGCGGTAGGCGGCCAGGGCGCGCGTCGTGTCGGACGATTGCTCGTAAGCTTTGCCCGTCAAGAGCAGGGCCGCCGCGTCGTCCCGCTCGTTCAAATCTTTGAGGAGCACTGGCACAGCCCGCCCCTCGTTATCCTCCAGCAGCATCTCGGCGTCGCGCCTGAGCGCGTGCCCGGCCTGCAATGAGGTTGGATAATCGCGCGAGATTTTCTCATAGTCGGCGCGCGCTTCAGTTCGTCGGCCCAATTGCTCCAGGGCTCGCGCGCGCAGGAGCAAGGCGTAGTCGCCAAGCGAGGTGCGCTCGCGTATGACCGCTGAGTCGAGCAGGGAGATTCCGCCCGCGAAGTCACCCATCTTGATCTTGATTCGCGCGCGCAGGATGCGCGCCAGCCCGGCGGCCTTCGTATTGGGGAAGTCCGATTCGATGCGCGCGACCACGTCCTCCGCAGGCATGACTCCGCCCCGCGTCATGCTGCGCAGTTGTTCGAGAGCTTTCACTTCGCCGGGAATCCGGCGCTGCGGGTGCGTGCTGCAACTCGCGCTCATGAAGGGCGCAATTGAGGCCCCGATGACGACGGCGAGGCCGACTATAATCAGCGTTAGGCGGTGCTTGCGAAAATTGATGGCCAAGACGTTCAGGTTCTCCTCATCAAGGTCAAGACAAAAATACCGAAGGCGTTTGCCGAACGGCGCTTGGATGCGCCGGGCGTCGAGGGCCGTTCGCCCGCCAGCGCCCCCAAGAGAAAAGTGACAAGCCGCGAGAAAAGCAGACTCCTGATCTCGCCGCCTGTCACTCGTCACTTGCCGCCGGTTCTAAGCCGTTGGCCCAGGATAATCGCCGCCCAGTTTCGTCGCGTCGCCCTCGGCCAGCGTGCTGACCAATTCCTGGTGAAAGTAGTCGTAGCGCGCGGCCACTGGCGGCGCGACGCGCTTGTCGTACATCTGGCGCGAGCGGTCTATGTCTTCGCGCAGGCGTCCGTAGAGGTCTCCTTCGAGGCGTCCGTCGCGCACCTTCTGCTCGTTGTAAAGCTTGATTTCGGAGACCAGCAACCGGGCGAAGCGACGCGCGTCCGTGTGCAGCCGCCTTTCGTCCTCGTTGACTTCGACGGGCAGGTCGGCTTCGGCGGCGCTCCCCCACTTGCGCCCGCTGCCGAGCGGCGCTGGGCTAGGCGGCTGTTCAGAACTGGGCGCGGGCTCAGTGTAAACGGGCGACCCGGCGGAAACTTCGGCCACGGGTTGCGGGGCCTCCATCACCAGGGTCTCTTCGCCGACATCCTCCGCAGCAGTTGGAGAGGCTGCCTCTTCCACGTCAGCCGCTTCTTCAGCCGCCGGGGCTTCCGCGACCATTGTTGGCGTCTCGGTCTCAGTCTCTTCCCACGCCTGCGGTTGCGAAGCGGGGGCCTCTGGGGCTTGAGGCTCGGCGTGCGTTTCGGCCTCGGCCTGCGGCGGCGGGGCCGGCACTTCGGTTGCCGCCGGTTGCGCGGGCTGAGGCTGAGACGCGGGGCGCGCTCCGACCTGCAACTCGACCGCCATCCCCGCGACGCGGACTAAAGTCTCCAGCGCCTCCAGGTTGATGGCGTCCGCGTCGAGCGCGGCAGAATCGGCGTAGAGCACCGCTGCGGCGCGCCCGCGTGCGACGAGCGGGATAGCGACCATGCGTTGCGGCGGGTCGGAGCCGAGGCGATTGAGGAGCAGATAATCTTCGGCGTTTCCGCCGGGCGAGCCGCTCCAGGTAGCGCGCGAGCGAACGACGTCACTCAAGGGGGTGTCGGCGGAGAGCGGCAGAATGATTTCGCGGATGGCGTCGTCGCCGACGGTGCCTTCGAGGCCGCGCGCGCGCCAGCCCATCGCCTGCTCGTTCTTGATAACGAAGAAGGCTATGCGCGGCGCGAACGAGGCGGCGCGGTTGACGAGCGTGCTCAGGATTTCGCCCTGCGAGTGCTGTTCGCTGATGTCCTCTATTCCAGCCTTGAGGATGGCCATGTCGCTCGAAGCCTTGGTCCGCGTGGACTCGGCCGCCGCATCCTCTATCCCGCGCTCGTGTGCGGCGCGGATGTGCTCGGAGATGGTGGCGGCGACGGAGGTGTCCGTCTCGGCCTCACCGCGCGAGCGTTCCAGAATGCGCGTGAAGGCTTCGTTGACCTGGCTCTGAAGCCGCGTGATCTCTTCCTGTAGTCCGCTCAGGCGCGAGTTGAGGTATTCGTCCACTTCGGCGCGCAAGCTCTTTTCCAGTTCTCCGCTGACCACTGTTTGTTAGCCCTCCGTTCCGGGGTTGCGCCGCTCCCACGAGTGACCTGGCCCCTAAAGGAGCGCCGTGGAAGCGAACGGTCTAACTTGAGATGAGTTCCAAAGGATTACGAGAAGACGTCGAAACAGCGCGCACGTCCGTTCTCGGATTATGGACGGGCATAAGGAGGGGTGTCAAGAAATGGCTCAGCGCGGGCGACGCGCAAGCGGTTTGACACCCGCCGGGGAGAGAAGTAAATTTTTGATTTGCGATTTTAGATTTTTGATTGGAAGCGGGCTAAAGAATTAATCAGATTAGTTTCTTATCCTTATCCAATCGCAAATCAAAAATCAAAAATTCCCAATGCCTGCCAACATTCTCATCATAGACGATTACGCGGACAACAGGGAGTTGCTGCGCCTGATGCTGGAAGGGGTCGGGCACAGGATTAGCGAGGCCGACGACGGCCGCTCCGGGATAGAGATGGCGCGGGCGGAAGCGCCCGACCTGATTCTAGTGGATATTTCGATGCCGGGACTGGACGGCTGGGGAGTGCTCAGGGAATTGCGCGCCGACGAGCGCACGCGCCACATCCCTTGCGCCGCCGTCACGGCCTACGCCGACGGTGAGCGCGCGAGCGCCCTGGCCCACGGCTTCGACGGCTACCTCCCGAAACCGTACCGCCGGGACGAGCTGATCGGGACGGTCGAGGGCCTGCTCTCGAAACATCGAGACGGGGCCAAGAGCTAGGGCTTGAAGGAGTATTGATTTGGGCGAGAAGCACAAAGGGGCGGAAGAGCCCGCGGACGACGAGTTGACGGCGGGCCGCATCCAGGTCGCGTTCGAGAAATTGTTCGGCGGCGGGCGCGGCGTCAAGCGTTTCTCTCACTCTGGCTTGCGCTACGTGAGCCTCTCTGGGGGCGCTGTTCTGGTCGAGCAGAACCCGAAGAAACGCAGCGAGTGGGCGGAACTGGCACAGCAGGGACGCCGCATCGCCTGGGCCATGCGCGACGGCCGCTACCTGGCCCGCGTCGTTGACGGTGAAGTGGTGATGTTAGAAAGTGATGAGTAAGAAGTGAGCAATGAGCAATAAGCAGTAAGCAGTCAATAGCCCCGTCAGGGGCGACGGATAATAGCCCAGGGCTTTAGCCCTGGGCTA
>DATEMM010000353.1:0-5357 GCA_035275605.1 Pyrinomonadaceae bacterium | reverse complement strand
TGATCGAAGCCGACGCGGATTTTTATCTGCGCTGGACGCTGGAACACTGGGGCGGCGCGCCCGGCGCACTCACCCCGGAGGCCGTCGCAGAGTACCGGCGCTGCTTCGACGCGGCCACGATTCAAGCGACCTGTGAAGACTACAGGGCGGCGGCAACCGTTGACCTCGAACACGACGAAGCGGACAGCGGGCGCAAGATACTTTGTCCGCTCCTGCTACTGTGGAGCGCGGGCGGAACAGGGGCGCTCTTCGACGTCATGGCCGCGTGGCGGGAACGCGCCGCGGGCGAAGTGCGCGGGCGCTCTCTCGACTGCGGCCATTTTCTAGCCGAAGAGAGGCCCGAAGAAGTAGCGGCGGAACTGACGGCGTTTCTCTCTTAGAGCATGCCGGAGGGGCTAGCGAATTTGTCGCTTCCATCTGCGGCAACACTTGTTCTCATCTTGAACTCCGCACATTTATCTTGCGCGGCAGAGGTAATCAAGATACCCTAGCGCATCGCTTAAGTTGTCCCGCTTCGGCCCGCCGTGCCGCACCACGGTTAGCGCCGAGCCAAAAGATGTTCCTCGTCCATAGTGAAGCCTCCGGTCCCGAAAAATGATCTACGTAGACCGTTCGTCCGTTCCCATCCCTGAGCACCTCAACTCGGCGCGCGTCAACGCGGAGCGAGAGAAGATTGCCATGCTGCTCCAGAAATCGCGCAAGCACCTGGAGCAGACCCGCAGCAGGTTCGACCCGAAGATTTGGATAACCGCGAAGCCCGCCCTCCTTGAGCTGTTCAACAACAAGTGCGCCTACTGCGAAAGCCTTATCCAGAGCAACTTGTCCGCGGACGTGGAGCACTTCAGGCCAAAGACGGGCGTAGAAGAGGCCGACGGCACGAGGTCTCACTACTATTACGCGTGGCTCGCCTACGAGTGGGAGAACATGCTCATCGCCTGTGTGGACTGCAACCGCCATCCCGGCAAGGGGTCGAAGTTTCCAGTCAAGGGGAGTCGTGCTCGCCTGCTGGCGAACGTGGATGAATGCCGCAGCACGGAGGAGGCTCTCCTCCTGGACCCGTGCTACGACAGGCCGGAAGAGCACCTGGCATTCTATCCGGTAGGAGTCTGCGCGGGGCTCACCGAGCGCGGGCAAAGCACGCTCCCGCTGCTCAATCTCAATCGCTCGCAGTTGGTCGAGGCCAGACAGGAAACATGGAGGGCGACGGACCTTCTCGTGCAGGCTCTGCTCGCGGCCGCCGCCGGCAAACATCACGAAGAGATTCAGACTCATCAGAGAGCCCTGCTGGTTACACTTTCGGGTCTGCGGCCTTACACTGCCGTGGCGCGAGCGGCCATCAAGCCGTATTCCGATGAACTCAGGAAGCATTTACCTGTAATTGACAGCGCGATAAGCGCCTTCCTAAGCGCACCGATGAGGCGCCGTCCGACTGTTAAGACGGCTTCGGGCGAGGTCGTCACAAGGGGGGCTGTCAAAGAGGCGGACCCGGCGGTCGCAGAGCCCAGACGCCAGTACAAGGACCGCGCAGAGTTGCCGCCGTGCGCCCACAAAACTATCCGCCGCATCGAGGTGCGGAATTTCAAGGCCATCGAGGAGCTTGACCTGGAACTGCCGGGGCCGCCGCCGGACGGAGCGGAGAACGCCCCGGCGCTGATGCTCCTGGGCGAGAACGCGACCGGCAAGAGCAGCGTCCTGGAGGCGGTCGCGCTGGCCCTGCTCGGCACAGAGCAGATCGAGAAGCTCGGGCTCAACGCAAGCAAGTTTGTCCGCCGCCCTTTCGGGACGGAATCCAGCGAAGCGAAGGACCCCGCCGAGGTTGTCATCTATTTTGATGGCGACGGGGAGCCCGTGCGGCTGACGATTGACCCTCAGACCGGGCGCTTCGGGGGCGAGGAGCAGCCCTCCACAGTGCTGCTCGGGTACGGGCCGCGCAGATTTTTCTCGGACCGCCGCCGCGTGCTGCTCTCTCACGATAAGTCGGAGCGCGTTCGCACGCTCTTCGACCCGCTCGCCGTCGTCAGCAACCCGACGAGCTGGCTGCTGAACTGCCCGCAGCAGCGCTTTGATGCGGCGATGCGCGCGCTGCGCGAGCTGCTGCTCCTGCCCGAAGAGGCGCTGCTCTCGCGCCCGCCCAAGGGCAAACGGCGCGGGGCCGAGATTATGTTTGAAGTGCAGGGCGAGCCGGAGCCTCTCAGGCGACTCAGCGAAGGCTACAAGACGACCATCGCGACCGGCGTAGACATCATGCGGGAGATGCTGGAGTACTGGCCCGACCTGGAGGCCGCGCGCGGCGTCGTCCTGATAGACGAGATTGACACGCACCTTCACCCGCGATGGAAGATGCGCATCGTCTCGCGGATGCGGCGCGCGATGCCGCACGTTCAGTTCATCGCCACGACTCACGACCCGCTCTGCCTGCGTGGGCTAAACGACGGCGAGGCCCAGGTGCTGCGCCGCGACCCCGATAACAACATCGAGCAGGTGACGGACCTGCCCAACGTGCGCGGCTTGAGCGTGGAACAGTTGCTGACCTCGGAGTTCTTCGGGCTCTACAGCACCGAAGAGCCAGAGGTGGAAGAGGACGTGGCGCGCTACGTCGCGCTTGCCGCCAAGCGCGACCGCTCGCCCGATGAAGAGTCCGAGTTGGTACAGTACCGCGGATTAATGCGCGACACCATCACGCTTGGCTCCGTACCCGAGAGCCGTCTGGTGCAAACGGCCGCCAGCGAGTACCTGGCACAGCAGCGGGAGGTCGCCGCGCGCGATAGGCCGGCGCTCAAGCAGGCCGCCGTCAGCAAGGTAATCGATCTATGGAAGTCTGTCGCTACCGAGGAAGAGGAGCCATGATTAGCGTCGCGCGCCCTCCCGCGCCCGTCGAGGTGCGGGAGGCTCTCACCAAGCCCGGGCGCTCCGACAAGAAGACGGAGCTCGAAAAGGCCCGCGAATACTACAGCCAGACGCCTCCCCCGAAGAAGTCCTACAGCTTCGCCCGCTACAAGGAGTGGGCCGTCTGTCGCGCGCTCGACGACCTGTTTTACGAAAAGTGCGCCTACTGCGAGACCACCTACCGGGCGACCGATTCGCGCGACGTGGAACACTTCAGGCCGAAGGCCGGCGTGACGGAGTCGCCCGGACACAAAGGCTACTGGTGGCTGGCGGCCGTCTGGCAAAATCTCCTCCCGAGCTGCCCGCCGTGCAACCAGCGCCGCCACCAGACAATCTTCGACCCAGGCATGTCGCTGGAGCAGTTCGAACGAGACCGCCTCAAAGAGTCGGAGCGATTGTCCGGCAAGGCTAACTCGTTCCCTGTGCTCGGCAAGAACTGGGTGATGGACGAAACCGACGACATCACTGTCGAAGACCCGCTCCTCATCAACCCTTGCGAACGCGACCCGGCCAATCACCTGGAGTTTATTTTCGAGTGGGACCGTAAGTCCTACATCTGGGAGGCCGACCCGATCAATGCGCTGGTGCGCCCCAAACAGGCCGCCAATGACGACGACCCTTACGCCAAAGCCTCGATTGCCATCTACGGACTTAACCGCGCCGGACTGGTCCGCGAGCGTGCCGAGCGCGTGAAAGTGTTGCAGTTACAATGTCAGCCCATCGTCGATCTCATTAACGATCTGGCAGGCTCGCCATCTCCTTCCGATTTAGCTCGCATCCAGGCCCGCCTCAAGAACTACCGGGCGAACCTGCTCTCGCTCACGAAACCCAATCAACCCTACGCCGCGATGGCGCGAGCCTTCGTGGCACAATTTGAAGCGGAGCTGGAGCGGTTGAAGAACGACCTGGCCTGAGACTTGGCTCTTGGTCGAGGCGCTGGACACGAGCGCACCTCACAGTGTAAAAATTAGGTTTCATCTCAACGCGCCGGTTCACACTGAGAGGGTCATCTTCATGCTTCGCGCAGGTATCGTCGGGCTGCCAAACGTCGGCAAGTCCACGCTCTTTAACGCGCTCACGTCGCAGACGGCGGCGCTGGCCGCCAACTACCCGTTCGCCACCATCGAGCCGAACGTCGGCGTGGTCGCCGTCCCGGACGAGCGCCTGGAGCCGCTGGCCAAACTGGTCAAGACCACTGTGATCGTCCCCGCCACGGTCGAATTCCTGGACATCGCAGGGCTCGTGCGCGGCGCATCGAAGGGCGAAGGTCTGGGCAATCAGTTCCTAGCCAACATACGCGAGACCGATACGGTCGTGCAGGTCGTGCGCTGCTTCGAGGACGAAGGCATCGTCCACGTGGAAGGCTCGGTCGATCCGCGCCGCGACATCGAGACCATTCAGATAGAGTTGGCGCTGGCAGACCTGGCGGCCGTCGAGCGTCGCCGCGAGAAGGCACAGAAGACTGTCAAGAGCGGCGACAAGACTGCGCGCGCCGAGTTGGAAGTCATGGACAAAATCCAGCCCGTGCTTGAAGAGGGTAAGCCCGCCCGAACGGTCGCGCTCACGGACGACGAGCGTGCCATAGCGCGCGGCTTCTTCCTCTTGACGATGAAGCCGACCATCTACGCCGCCAACGTTGACGAGGCCACGCTGGCTGAAGGCGCGGAAGAGAACGCGCACGTCCGCGCCGTCCGGGAGATCGCGACGGATGAAGCGGCAGAGTTCGTCATCATCTGCGCGCAGCTCGAAGCGGAACTGGTCGAGCTGCCGCCCGACGAGCGCAAAGACTACCTGGAAGCACTCGGCGTGACGGGAAGCGGCGTTGACCGCCTGATAAAGAGCGCCTATAGGCTGCTCGGCCTGATGTCGTTTCTGACGGCGGGCGAGAAGGAGGTGCGCGCCTGGACTATTGCGCAGGGCACGCGCGCGCCGCAGGCCGCGGGCGTCATTCACACGGACATCGAGCGCGGCTTCATCCGCGCGGAAATCGTCAACTACGACCAACTGATGCGCGCTGGCTCTTACGCTGCGGCGCGCGAGCAGGGCCTGCTGCGACTGGAAGGCAAAGAGTACCTGATGCAGGAAGGCGACGTCGTGAACTTCCGCTTTAACGTTTAGGCTGAAATTATTGGCTGAGCATGCGTCCCAACCGGCGTTGAGTGGGAGAGAAACTAAGTAGAGTGGTTAAGAGTGGATGTGCGGCTGCTGGCTGAAGAGGGGGAAAGGTAAGCTTGAAATTTCAAGTCGTCGCGTCCGGGGTTGAGAGGCGTGGGGCGAGCGAGTATCGCCCCCAGAGCTTCTGCCTGCTTTAACGAAGCAGGGCGCGTATGCCAACCAGCACCAGATAGGCGACGGCGAGCACGACAGCCAGTTTGATGACGCCGACGGCGAGCCAGGTAATGAGGCCAAGAATGCTGAGCGTGATTCCGGCGGCGGCCAAAACGAGCGGCACGCCGACGACCAGCACGAAC
>DATEMM010000352.1:0-2326 GCA_035275605.1 Pyrinomonadaceae bacterium | reverse complement strand
ATAAACAGGTGCTTGATTCATGTGCTTGATTTCGGCTCACACCTTACTTAACTTTCTTCGCTCTCATGTCCTTCCCGCTTTGAGTCAGGATGAGGCCCGACACTTGTTGTCCTTCCTTGATAAAGGTTATCTGCATGTTGGCCTCTTTGATGGAGAATTTAACTTCCGATTCAGGTAATAACTCGACCTTCGGCTGGCCCGGAGCCTCGCCCATCAGCTTTCCGTCCTCTCTCGAAATCGTAATGACAAAGCCCGGAGCCAACTCGTACTGGCCCGCGTAGGCGTCGTAGATTTTCGGGTCGAGCTTGACGGCCGCCTTCCCTGCATTCGGGTCGAAGTATGTCAGTAGATTAATCTCGGGGGCCGCCTGCGACTGCCTGCTGACTATGGGCAGCTCTATGAAGGATGCGTACTGTTTGTTCCTGGCCACGCTGATGACGGGCGTTCCCTCCGCGGGCGTGCGCGCAAAGACGCTCTTGTCATGGCCCGCGATGGCGACGCGAATCCGGTGGCCTTTCCTGACGAGCACAGACGTAGGCAGGAGGCCGAACTTCAGCTCCGTCGTTTCGCCCGGCACCAGCGGCATCGCATCCTTCTTTTTGAAAGTGTGATATGGCACGAGCGACACGTAGGGCGGCGCGTCATTCGAAACCTTGCGGTGAATCGCCCGCAACTGGCCTTCCGTCAGGTAAGTGACCTTGCCCGCCTCGTCCACCTCTTCGAGGTAAACGAAAAAGGCTCCGTCACTGTGCGTCGAGGTGATGTAGAGGTTGACGACAGGGTAGCCAGTGATCTCCGTATCCTCGGTCAGAGGCTGACTGGTGTAGGTGAGCAGGCGGCGGTCCGCCTCCGCGCGGTCAGGATAAATCACTGGCCCGCCCAGTTGCGTGCGCCAGCGATTCTTATCACCCGTCGTCGCCTCGAAATCCACCTGATAGGTATCAGCTCCAGCCGCCTCCGTCGGGGCGGACGTTGACAGCGAATTGCCGCCGGCCATGTGCCAGCGCACCATCTTCGTGCCCGCAACGGGCCAGACCGTCGTCTTCTTCCAGCGCTCCTCGCCGATGGTGTTATAGAAGAGCGCTTTCCCGGCATCTACGTCCGTCTCTATGCCTTTCAGGTGCTGGTCGAAGAAGCGAAGCCATTCATACCCGATGGAGAGTCGCTGGGAGTTGACGGAAAAGTACGGGCTCGCGTTCTGCGACGCGCCGTGATTCCAGGGGCCTATGACGGCTCGTTGCGGATTGCTGAAGGTCAGGAAGCTTTTAATGACCGCGTCGGCGGTGCCCGCGTCGAACCACCCGCCCCAGTTGCTAATCGGAACTTGCGAGCGCTCTATCTCCTGTCGATGGCCCTGAATGCTGATGTCGTCGAGCGTGACACCACCGAACCGATCATCGCGAAAAGTAATTTGTCGCGCTGCCTGGAAAAGTTCTATGTTCTTCGCATGCTCGGCAAGCGCTCGGCGCAGCAGGCTGCGATCCTTGTCCCCTTCGACGGGTTTGACGCCCTCGCCCTTATCCAGCTCGTGGTTGCTTTCATCCCACGCCTTGACCATCCACTCGTTGAAGATGCCGCCAGGGAAAGGCACGTCCGTGAATTCGTCGAACTCGTAATGCCTCGGGAGCACGGCCTTGACCGCAGGGTGGTTGACGGCGGCAAGCAACTGCGCCGAGTTGCCGCCGTAGGAGCTGCCGAACGCGCCCACCTTGCCGTTAGACCACGGCTGTGCCACGACCCAGTCAACCACCTTCCCATAATCCTTAAGCTCATCCTTCGACCAGGGCATCGTCCAAACGCCCGAGGATGCGCCGGTGCCGCGCACGTCAACCATAATCAGGGCGTAGCCGTGCTGGACGAAGAACTTTTGAAAATCGGCCGGCGGCTGATTCTCCTTCGCGCGCCAGTAACGCGTGATGTTAAGGAGGGCCGGGATTTTGTCTGTCGCCGGCAGGTCTTTGGGCAGCAGCACGTCGATGGCGATACGCGTGCCGTCCGGCATCGGGACGTAAACGGAGCTGACGGAAACGTCCTTGTAAAGCGGCCCGCCGTAGCCCTTGTAGCGCGGCGGTCCGCCCGCCTGTTGACCAGGCTCCTGCGCCTGCTGTGCCAGAACGTGCCGGGCTCCGGGCTGAGCCGTGCCGCATAAAATCATCAGCGTCGCCAGAAATGAGGACATTAACCGCGTCATAAATTTTTCCTTAATTGTTTCCTGGTTGAAGATTGTTGCCGGCCGGGGAGCGGCTCAGTCACGACTGCGCATCAATATACGTCGGAAGCCTGCAAATTGCAGGCTTATAACTTTGACTCTTTGCGCCAAGCAATT